>CAMXNV010000030.1 GCA_947245315.1 uncultured Oscillibacter sp.
AGTGAAGCCTGCCCGAAGGGCGGGATTCATGGAGTGCAGTTTGTTCCGACGAGGGCGCGCCTGAATGATCGGCGGAGCCGGAATGACTTCTCCGCACGCAATTGGTTTGAGCGGGGGTTTTGGAGGGCATCGAATCGACCAGCTCCTCTTTTCGCTGGCGCTACCCTGGCACACGGGGGAAACTTGCCTCTCCCTTTGGGAGAGGTGGCACGGCGTAGCCGTGACGGAGAGGGCTTTTCCCCGAAACCGCTTACCTATCGGTAGACTACCCCGTAGGGGCCGCCGCCCTCGGCGGCCCGTTCCTCCGAAATGCTACCACTTCGGTAGACGCAACCCCAAGGCTCCTTCTCTGAGGGAGCTGTCGCCGCCAAAGGCGGTGGCTGAGGGAGTTCCCCCGTTTCCCCCGTAAACCCAGCCCCATTCAAACTCCCTCCGTCACGGCTCCGCCGTGCCACCTCCCTCTGAGAGGGAGGCTTTTTGCGGTGTACGATGTGGGGCTGGACCCCTGTCCAGGCCATTCCTCCGGAAGCGCCCTGCTCCCGGCAGCCGGACAAACCCCGTCCCCGGAAAATCCCCCCTTGACATATATAGACATCCGATATATAATGCAAACAACCAATAGATCGACAATCTATATATCTCACCTAAAGGAGACCGCTTATGGAACTGGAAAAGAGCCTGGTCAGCGGGAGCATGTCCCTCCTGGTGCTGAAGCTGCTGGAGGACGGGGACCTCTACGGCTACCAGATGATCGACGAGCTCCGGCGCAGGAGCGACGACACCTTCCGCCTCCGGGCGGGAACCCTCTACCCCCTCCTCCACGGCCTGGAGGAAAAGGGCCTGGTCACCGCCTACGAGCAAACCGCGGACAGCGGCAAAACCCGCCGCTACTACCACCTGACCAGGCAGGGCCGGGACGCCCTCCGGGAGAAGGAAAGCGCCTGGAACGCCTACGCCCGGGCCATGGGACGGGTGCTGAAAGGGGGCGCCTGCCTTGCCTGAGACCATTCAAGCTTACCTGGAGGCCGTCCAGGCGCAGATCCGCTGGAAACGGGCCCGGCCCGTGGTGCTCCGGGAGCTGGAGCGGCACCTGGAGGACCAGCGGGACGACCTTCTCAAGGAGGGCAAATCCCCGGAGGAGGCGGAGCGCCTGGCCGTGGAGGACATGGGGGACCCGGTGACCGTGGGCACGGAGCTGGACCGGGTGCACCGGCCCCGGCCCCAGTGGGGACTGCTGGGGCTGACCTTCGCCCTGGCGGCCCTGGGAGTCTTCCTGCGGGTGGTTTTCTTCCGCGCGGCCGACTATTATGCAAACAGCCTCTGGGTGCTGGCGAAAGCCCTGGCCTCCCTAGGGCTGGGCACGGCGGCCATGCTAGGCATGTACTTTCTCGACGTCTCCCGGCTGGTACGGCACGCCCGGGCCGTGTACGCCGGAGCCCTGGCGGCGGGGGCGGCAGCGCTGGCCTTCCTCCCCTATGTCCAGAACTGTTCTTACTATACCCGGCATGTGGTTCTGCTCTATCCCGCCGTCTATGCCCTCTGGCTCTATAGCTTCCGGGGCCGGGGCTGGAGCGGGCTCGCCCTGACCGTTCTGGGCGGCGTCCCCCTGGCGGTGATCTGCGGCCTCGCTCCCACGATGCTGGGGCTGATCCTGCTTCTGTTCTCCGGCCTGGTGGTGACCCTCTACGCCGCGGGGCGGGACTGGTTCAGCGTGGGCCGCCGGAGGGGGCTGGCGGCGGTGCTGGCGGTCCCGGCCCTGGTACTGGCCTGGCTGCTCTATAAGGGCTACCTCACCTCCTTCTTCGGACGGCTGCAAATCGCCCTCCACTACGAGCTGGACCCGCTGAACCGGGGCTTCATGGGCTGGATGCTCCACATGTTCTGGCAGGACGTTCCTCCCCTGCGGCATCATGGCTCCTTCGGAGCCGCCGTCAGCGCCGGCGCGCGGATCCGGGTCTATGCAAACGACACGAACCTTTTGGGAGACCACCTGCCCATCGATTACAGCCAGGACCTTCTCCCAGCGGTTATGGCCATAGAATGGGGCTGGGTCCCCCTGCTGGTCCTGCTGGGGGCGCTGGCGGTCCTGCTGGTCTGGCTGCTGGTGAAGGGCCTGCGGCAGAGCTACCTGCCGGGGCGCTTCGTGGTGCTGGCGGTGGCCATCACCTTGGGGCTTCTGACCCTGTTCGGCGCGGCGCTGAACTTTGGGTTCGTGTTCTTCTCCGCCAGTCTGCCCCTGGTGGTGGGGAACCTCCAGACGGTGGTGGTCATGGCCCTCATCGGGCTGGCGCTGTCGGTGTTCCGGGGGGACTCTATAGCACGGGACGAGCCGAGAGTCCCCCTTAAAAGGAGGAAGCTCCGGATTCGGGTGGAGGTGCAGTGAGCAATAAGCGCCACGTAGGCGCATACGTCAAAAGCGGTTCCGGTCTCTCGGATGACCGGAGCCGCTTTTGCGCTTGTCCTAAAAACAATCCCTTCATTTTCTGGGAAAGGCTGGACATTTGGCGGGGAATCATTATATAATTAAAAGCAATCCGCTCAGACGGGGATTCATAAAACCACACCTGTTCCGCCCCTGGGATTCAGGCGGTCCCTGCCGGTGGAAGAAACGATCACGCTTAGATTAGAATGAGGTAGAGCAAATGGAAAGTATTTCTGAAAGCATGGAGCTGCTGCAAAAGGTCATGGATTTGCTGGAGCATCACTTCGGCGCGTCCTGCGAGATCATCCTGCACGACTATTCCAAAGGTCCCATGCACAGCATTGTCGATATCCGAAACGGCCATGTGACCGGAAGAGCCGTGGGAGGGCACAATACCAATATCGGCTTTGAAATCATGAAGGGAACCGTAGAGGCCAAGGACGAATTTAACTATCTCACCTACTCCTCCAACGGCAAAATTCTCCGGTCCTCCTCCATCTATTTCAAGGACTCCTCCGGAACGCCCATCGGCTCCATGTGCGTCAATCTGGACATCACCGAGACGATTCGCTTTGAAAAATTCTTGAATGCCTACAATCGCTCCGAGCCCTGCGAAAACGAGGAGGAGGCCCCGAAGGAATTCTTTACGGAAAATGTCAACGATCTGCTGGACATTCTCATCGACCGCACCGCGAAAAAATTTGGTCACGCCCCCCAGACCCTCAGCAAAGAGGAAAAAATTCAATTCATCGCCGAGCTGGAGGCCAAGGACGTTTTCATCATCACCAACTCCAGCAAGCGCATCTGCTCCCTGCTGGGCATCTCCAAATATACCTTCTACAATTACCTGGATATTGTGCGAAAAAAAGAGGGACTCCCCTTGTCAAAAACAGACAAATTGGAAGAAAATTTGTAAAAATCTGAAAAAATGTTTGACTTCCTCTCGCGCCTATGCTATAGTGAACACATAGAATCCACCTTCAACATATGGAGAAAAAGACCATAGAGCTGTTCAGCTGTGGGTCTTTTTTTTACCCAAGGTAAAAACTAACTGTTAGTCATTCAAACTAATAGTAAGTTTATATTGGTGGAAAAGGAGGCAATCTATGGCACAAGCCGTATACGAGCGCATGAGGGAGCGGGGCATGACCCTGCCGGAGGCCCTGGAGCCGGTGGGGCTGTATCTCCCGGTACAGGAGAGCGGCCGCCTGCTCTTCGTCTCCGGGCAGGGATGCATCGAGCATGGGACCCCCCTGACGGGGCGGGTTGGAAAGGAGGTCACGATACAAGAGGCCGCCCGCAGGGCCGGTGTCTGCATGTGGAACACCCTGGCGGCCCTGGAACGGCACCTGGGAACGCTGGAGCGGATTCGCAGGCCGGTAAAGCTGCTGGGCTTTGTTGCGGGAACGGAGGACTTCACCGGCCAAGCGGAGATCATCAACGCCGCCTCCCAGGTCCTCCTGGACGTGTTTGGCGAAAACGGCGGCCACGCCCGTTCCGCCATCGGCGCCCACAGCCTGCCCCTTGGACTGACGGTGGAAATCGAGTCCATTTTTGAAATGGTCTAGCCTGCGGAAAGGAGGAGAGAATGATGTATGTAGAAACCCCCTGCGTGGTCCTGGACATGGAAAAGGTACACCGGAATCTCCAGCGAATGGCGGATATCTGCCAACGAAATCACTGCGGCCTGAGGCCCCATACCAAGACTCACAAAATCCCCGAGCTGGCCAAGCTGCAAATCGAGTACGGCGCCGCCGGAATTACCGTCGCCAAGTTGTCCGAGGCGGAGGTCATGGCCGACCATGGCATCACGGATATCTTTATGGCCTATCCCCTGATTGGGGAGTCCCGCATCCGCCGCGCCATCGCGCTGTCAAGGCGGATCCGCCTGATCTGTGCCGCGGACTGCCTGGAGAGCGCGGAAGCCATATCCAGGCTCTGCCGGGCGGAGGGCGCCGTATTGGAGCTCCGCCTGGAGGTGGACACCGGCATGCACCGGACCGGCATCCCCTATGAAACGGCCCTGCAAGAGGCGCTGCGCATCGCGGCTCTGCCCGGCGTCCGGCTCCAGGGGCTCTTCACCTTCCGCGGCATGATGTACGACGGCGAAACCTGCCTGGACCGCCGCAAGTGCGGCCACCAAGAGGGATCACTTATGGCAGCCCTGGCGGAAGAAATTCGGAAGGAGGGCATTCCCATCCAGGACGTCAGCGTCGGCTCCACCCCCACTGCCGAATTCTGCGCGGAGGTTCCAGGCGTCACCGAGGTCCGGCCCGGCACCTATATCTTCCAGGACATGATGCAGGTCAATACGAGCGCCTGCGAGAGCACGCTGGAGGACGTCGCCGCCACAGTCTGGACCCAGGTGGTCAGCTGCTGCAAGCCGGATGTAATCGTCGTGGACAGCGGCTGCAAAAGCCTCTCCACAGATGCCGCGCCGGGCAAATTTCCATACTCCCTCAGGGGCTACGGCACGGTTGCCGGCTACCCGGAGCTGTCGTTGTCCCGTCTGAGCGAGGAGCACGGCATGCTGGACCTGGAGCGGCCCTGTCCCTCCATACATGTGGGCGATATTCTCAGAATCATACCCAACCACATCTGTCCCACCGTCAATCTCTATGATCGGGTCTATCTCCTGCGGGACCACGAGCTTTATGGGAGCTATGAGGTGGCGGCCAGGGGCAGGAATTATTAATAAAGGCAACGGCTGTGTTAGGAGGAATATCATGCTGGAATTCACAACGAAGCTAAACGACTTGATTTGGAGCACCCCCATGCTCTTCCTGATTCTGGGGGCCGGTATCTTCTTTACGATTGTCACAAGAGGCGTCCAGTTCCGGAAGATCAAAGACATGTTCCGCATCATGCTGGAGGGAAAGAAGAGCGAGACCGGCGTCTCCTCCGTTCAGGCCTTCATGATTTCCGCGGCCGGGCGGGTGGGCACCGGGAACATCGCCGGTGTAGCCACGGCGATCACCTTTGGCGGCCCCGGTGCAATCTTCTGGATGTGGCTGGTGGCCCTGATCGGCGGAGCCACCTCCTTTGTGGAATGCACCCTGGCGCAGATTTACAAGGTCCGCAGCAGCGACGGGACGGAGTTCCGCGGCGGCCCCTCCTACTACATGAGCAAGGGCCTGGGGCTCAAATGGCTGGCGGTTTTGTTCAGCGCCATCGCCCTCTTTGCCACAACGTTCTGCCTCCATCTCCCCAATATCTCCACGCTGGTGGACTCCGTGGAGAGCGCCTTCCGCATTCCCCGGCTGGGAACCACGGCGGCGGTGGCCGTCCTCTTCGCCTTCATTGTCTTCGGCGGAGTGAAGCGGATCGGCGTGTGGGCGGAGAAGATGGTTCCCCTGATGTCCCTGATCTACGTGGGAGCCTGCCTCATCATTATCCTCCTCCACATTGGCCAGCTCCCCTCCGCCGTCGCCCTGGTCATAAGGTGCGCCTTCAACCTGGAAGCGGGCTTTGGCAGCGTGGCGGGCCTGGCCGTCATGTGGGGCATCAAGCGGGGCATTTACTCCAACGAAGCCGGACAGGGCAACGCCACCCACACGGCGGGCGCGTCGGATGTGGACCACCCCTGTCAGGAGGGCCTGACCCAAGCCCTGGCGGTCTACTTCGACACCCTGCTGATCTGCACGGTGGGCGCCCTGATGATGCTGGTGACCTCCAGCTACAACGTGGTCGCCCCGGACGGCAGCGCCATTGTGACCAACCTGGAGGGAATCGGCGCCGGCGTCCTCTATGCCCAGGAGGCCATCAATGTGACCTTTGCGGGCTTTGGCTCTCCCATCATCGCGGTGTGCGTCTCCTTCTTCTGCTTCACCTCCATTATGGCAACCTATTACTACGCCGAGACCAACATCGTCTTCCTCTGCGGCGACAAAACCCATATCCCGATGAACGTTGTCAAGGGGATCGTGCTCTTCGCCATCTTCTATGGCGGCCTGACCTATTCGGAGCTGGTCTGGAGCATCGTGGACATCGGACTGGGACTGATGTCGTGGGTGAACATCATCGCCATCCTGCTCCTGGTGAAGCCCGCCCTGGCGGCGCTGAGGGATTACGAGGAGCAGCAAAGGGCCGGTTCCAGCCGCCTGGAGTTCCACCCGGAACAGCTGGGAATCCGGGGCGCTGAAAATCAGATGTGGGAGACGCTGAACGCGAGGGAGCGTACGGTCCCTGAAAAGTAACCGCCATTCTCCTCCCGCTGGATTCCCTATGTTCTCTAAATTCTTTATAAAACCCAAAACAACTGTGCGGCAGGGCTTTGCCCCGCCGCACAGCTTTATTTTCCACTTATCAAAATACTTTTATGAACAGATTCATCGAGACTTTTCAAGGCGCTCTCTCTTATTTCCCGCAGAGCCCTCACTCCTCCCGGCTCCCCGGACGCCGCCGGTAGGCCTTGGGCTGAATCCCCAGCTCTTTGAGCTTCCGGTAGCAGGTGGCCCGGCTCATGCCCAGCTCTTGGGCCGCCAGCTCCGTGCTGCCGTGGCACCGGGCCATCAGCCGCGCCATCCGCTCATACTCCTCCGAGCCCCCGCCCTCCAAAACCGGCTCCGCTTGGGGCCGCAAGGCTTCCGGGAGATACTTGGCCTCAATAACGGGCTCGCCGCCGCTGCAATAATAGGCCCGCAGGACCACATTTTGCAGCTCCCGGACGTTCCCCGGCCAGGAATAGGCCCGGATCCGCTCCAGGAATTCTTTGGAAAATTCTTTATAAAAGTCCCGGCTCTCCTGGAGGTTTTTCCGGTTCAGCTCCTGTAAAAAATACTCCGCCAGCAGGGCCGCATCCCCGGTCCGCTCCCGGAGGGGCGGGATGTAGAAGGACAGCACGTTCAGCCTGTAATAGAGGTCCGCCCGGAAATTGAAGTTCTGAATCTCCAGCGCCAGGTTGCGGTTCGTGGCCGCGATCACGCGGATGTTCAGGGTCTTCTCCCGCTTCCCGCCCAGGCGGTACGCCCGGTGGGTGTCCAGCACCCGGAGGAGCTTCGCCTGAATCTCCAGGGGCAGCTCCCCTACCTCGTCCAGGAAAATGGTGCCCCCGTCGGCCAGCTCGAACTTCCCGGGGTTCCCCTGGCCCAGGGCCCCGGAGAAGGCGCCCTTCTCATAGCCGAACAGCTCGCTCTCCACCAGGGAGTGGGGCAGCGAGGCGCAGTTCACCGCGATAAAGGGGCCGTTCTTCCGGTGGCTGACGCTGTGGATCGCGTGGGCGAAGAGCTCCTTGCCGGTGCCGCTCTCCCCCTCCAGCAGAACCGTGCAGTCCGTGGAGGCCACGCTCTTCATGATCTCCATGGCCTGGAGGACGGTCTTGTCCTGGGTGATAATCGAGTCGAAGGTGTAGTGAGCCGTGTTGCCCGCCAGGTGGTTCACCAGGCTGTTCACCGCCTTGCTCTCCCGGATCAGCAGCAGAGCCCCGCGAAACTGGTCGTTGATTCTGGTGGGCGTGCATGATATATTACAGGAAACGTGGGTCCCGAATATGTCCAGCTCCATCTCCGGGTAGGACAGGGGCCGGAGGCTCCGCCGGAGTTCCTGTTCCAGCTCCGGCTCCGGAGCGCTGAGCAGCTCCAAAAAGGGGGTTTTCAGCAGCCGCTCCTCCTTCACCCGGAACATCTGGGTGACGCTCCGGCTGACCCGGCTGACGCACAGGTCCTGGTCCAGCACCATCAGGCCCTCGCATATCGTGGCGAAGGTGTCGTCCAGCAGCCGGTAGGAGTGGGCCAGGCCCAGCTGCTTCTCCACGGAGAAGGCCCCCAGGGCCACCAGGCCCAGGGTGTGAAGGGAGCCGGTGGTGTGCTTCCCCGCCATGTTGATGACCCCCAGCACCGTGCCGTCCTCCCCGAAAATCGGGGCCGCCGAACAGGTGCCGTCCTGCTGGAAGCGGCAGTAGTGCTCCGCGCCGTAGACCTGCACCGGCCTCCGCAGGCGCAGGGCCAGGGTCACGCCGTTGGTTCCTATGCTCTCCTCGTCCCACTTCACCCCGATCCGGAAGGAGGAGGCCCCCTGGGCGCTGTGATAATACTCGTCCCCGCAGCAGGCCAGCATGTAGCCCTCCGGCGTGTGGAGGGAGATCAGGTTCTTGGTGCCGCTGACCAGGGCGTGAATCCGCTTCATCACCGGCATCACAAAGCCGATCAGGGAGCGGTTCTCCTCGCACAGGCGCCGGAAGTCCTCCTCCGACAGGGTGGAGACGGCGGGGTGCTCAATGTCCACGCCGCAGGCCCGGCTCCGCCGCCAGGACTCGGCAATCTCCGGGCGGACCTCCGGCAGAATCTCCCCGGTGTCCACAAAGTGCTGCCACAGCGCGGTCAGGCGCTGATAAAAGGCGTCGCCGCCGTCGCTCCGCATGGCCGTCCCCCCCTCTCTGGCCTTCATTATACAAAAAATCCGCAAGTTTCGCAACCGGATATCGGTTCCGGCGCTCCTCCCGCAAGCGCCTTGACGAGGCGGGCCCGTGTGTCCGGGCGGGACGCATCCACGGGCCCGCTCCGCCGCCTTACAGAATCCGGCGCAGGTAGTCCAGCAGCTCCTCCTTGGGGGAGCGGCGATAGGAGTTCCCCTGGGTTCCCTCCTCATGGACGGCGTACTCCGCCATGGCGTCCAGCTGCTCCTCCTTCACCCCGTACTGGCTCAGGGACTGGATCCCCACGGAGCGGTTGAAGCGCAGCAGCTCCTCCCCCACCAGGCGGCCAATCTCCTTGGCGTCACAGCCGGAGGGGAAGGCGGCGCCCAGCAGTTCGCCCACCGCGCGGATCCGGTCCGGAATCTCCTCGCTGACAGAGGCCAGGGCGTAGGGCAGCGCCAGGGCGCAGGCGGCGCCGTGGTGGACGTGGCCGTGGACCCCGATGCCGTGGGCGATGGCGTGGCCCAGGTGGAGGCCCACCTGGGTAAAGGCCTGTCCCGCCATGCAGGAGGCGATGAGCAGCCGCTCAATGGCATCCAGCCGGGCCTCTCCCGAAGTGGACAGCGCCTTGGGCAGATAGGTCACGATCTCCCTCATGGAGTACAGGGCCAGGGGCTCCATCATCACGTTGGCCGCCCGGCAGGTGTAAGCCTCGGCGCTGTGGGAGAAGGCGTCCATGGCCGTGGCCGCGATCATCTGGGGGGACAGGGACAGCAGCAGCAGCGGGTCCAGAATCGCCACGTCCGGCCCGGCGAAGGGGTTGGCGAAGATGTATTTGTAGCTGCCCTGCCGGTCCAGGACCACGCCGATGTCCGTGGCCTCCGAGCCGGTCCCGCAGGTGGTGGGAATGGCGAAGAGCAGGCACTTCCGGGGCGAGGGGGCCACCGTGCCCCGGCAGTAATCCAGGACGTCCCCCTCCAGGTGGGCCATGCAGGCGATGGCCTTGGCGGTGTCCATGGCGCTCCCGCCTCCGAAAGCCACCACGGCGGAAACGCCCTCCCGCTTCGCCACTTGGAGGCCCTCCCGGACCACCTCCACCGGGGCGTCGGGCAGGGACTTGTCAAACACCACCGGCTCCAGGCCCGCGGCCCGGACGCTGTCCACCACCGGGTCCAGCAGCCCCAGGCCCGAGGTCCTGCTGCCGCACACCAGCAGCACCTTTCCCTCCGCCCCGTAGGACTTCAGGAGGCCGCCCGTCTTCGTGCAGCCGTTTCGCTCCGATACCACAAAGGACGGCGCGTGGAAAGAAAATTGGGTCAGCATTGCAATTACCTCCGTTTTTAAATATGGTGAGGTGTCCCTCATAAATAAAGGTAAAAGCAAGATTTATGCCAGCTCTTGGAATTCCGGCGGTTTCGGCCCCGCCTCCCCCTGTTTTTCCCCTCACGCCGCCCCGGGGAGCTAAATTTGGCCGCGGGCCCGCCCGGACCAGCGGCTCCCGCCCCCTCCGGCCCCGGATTTCCGGCCCCTTCCCCGTGAGAATTCTCAAAAAAATCTCACGGAAATTCTCATAAAATTCTCGCGTCGAGCTTCTCGGGAGAAAAACAGCGGAAAATCCCTCGCTTTTGGCCCGGGTCCTTGTAGAGTCACGCTAAAATCCTCCTTTCAATTTTATGGAAAACGCAGAGGCGCTCCGCGCCCCTTCTGGCACGCTATTTGCTTTAAACTATCAGCGACACGCAAACAAGCGTGAACACGAGAAGGAGTGTGAGACCTTATGTTGACCCAAGCAAAAGAAGTGGAACTGCGGGAATTCGCAAGGCAAATCCGAATTCACACCATTCGTCAGATCGGCCTGCGGGGCTTCGGGCACATCGGCGGGTGCATGTCCATCGCGGACCTGCTCAGCGTGCTGTACGGGGACCAGCTCAAGCACGACCCCAAGGACCCCCAGTGGGCGGAGCGGGACTGGCTGGTCTGCTCCAAGGGGCACGCCGGGCCGGCCATCTACGCCGCCCTGGCCCTGCGGGGCTTCTTCCCCATGGAGTGGCTGGAGACCCTGAATCAGCCCGGCACCAACCTGCCCAGCCACTGCGACCGCAAGAAGACCCCGGGCATCGACATGACCACCGGCTCCCTGGGACAGGGCCTCTCCATCGCCTGCGGCGTGGCCCAGGCCCACCTGCTGAACGGGAAATCCAACACCATCTACTGCATCATGGGCGACGGCGAATCCCAGGAGGGCCAGAACTGGGAGGCGGTGATCTACGCCGCCCAGCAGCGCCTGGGGAACCTGATTCTCTTTGTGGACGACAACCAGGCCCAGATCGACGGCTACGTCCGCCAGATCGGCCAAATGGAGAGCTACGCGGACAAGTTCCGCAGCTTCCACTGGGACGTGGCCGACGTGGACGGCCATGACCTCTCCGCCATGCACGACGCCATCCTCCGGGCGAAATCCATCACCGGGGTCCCCAGCGCCATCGTGCTCCACACGGTCAAGGGCCAGGGCTGTACCTTCGCCCTGCGCAGCTGGTGCCACCACATGGCCGTCAGCAAGGAAGACATGGAAGAGGCCCTGCGGGCCCTGAACGCCTGAGGGCAAAGGAGGTTTCAATCATGGGATACCAAACCGTTGAGAAGATTGTCATGGAGAGCGCCGGCCTCTCCGAAACCTATTTCCACACCATGATGCGCCTGATGGGGGAGAACCCCGACGTCATGGAGCTGGAGGCCGACCTGGGCGTGTGCATCCTGGGGGGCGGCTATAAGGAGATGGAGGAGACCTATCCCGGCCAGCTCTTCAACTGCGGCATCCAGGAGGCCAACATGGTGGGCGTGGCCTGCGGCCTGTCCGCCGTGGGGAAGGTTCCCTTCTGCCACACCTTCTCCCCCTTCCTGGCCCGCCGGGCCAACGACCAGATTTTCATCTCCGCCTGCTACGCGGGGGCCAACATCCGCCTGGTGGGCTCCGACCCCGGCGTCATGGCCGCTTTCAACGGCGGCACCCACATGCCCTTTGAGGACGTGGCCGCCGTCCGGGCCTTCCCCGGGCTGACCATTGTGGAGCCCACGGACAGCGCTATGCTTGTGAACCTGCTGGAGCAGCTGGTGACGCTGAAAGGCGTCTACTACCTCCGCATGGCCCGGAAGCCCATGGCAAAAATCTACCAGGACGGCTCCACCTTCACCATCGGCAAGGGCTGCGTCATCCGGGAGGGCTCCGACGCCACCATCGTGGCCAGCGGGCTGATGGTGGCCGACGCCGTGGAGGCCGCCGATATGCTGGCCGCCCAGGGGCTCCACGCCCGGGTGGTGGACATGTTCACCATCAAGCCCATCGACGGGGAGCTGCTGACCGCCTGCGCCCGGGAGACCGGGGCCGTCGTCACCGCGGAAAACCACAATGTCATCGGCGGCCTAGGCAGCGCCGTCTGCGAGGTGCTGAGCTCCACCTGCCCGGTGCCGGTGGAACGGGTGGGCGTCCAGGACCGCTTCGGCGAGGTGGGCCCCATCGACTATCTGAAAGAGACCCTGGGCCTGACCCCCGCCGCCATCGCCGAGGCCGTCAAGCGGGCCGTCGCCCGGAAGTAAATCCGGAACGCCCGAGAAAGGAGAACGCTATGAAACGGACACGCGCCATGCTCGTCGCGCCGGAGCGCTTCGAGCTGATCGAGGAGGAGATTCCCGCCCTGAAGGAGGACGAGGTCCTCTATAAAACCATCAGCGTGGGCCTCTGCCACTCCGACATCCCCGCCTACCACGGCACCAGCGCCATGGGCTTTGGGAACAAACACGGCTACGACGCCATGATTAAACATCCCGCCTTCCCCATGGGCATCGGCCACGAGCCGGTGTGCGTGGTGGCGGACGTGGGAAAAAACGTCACCCAGTTCCAGCCGGGAGACTATGTCACCGGCGTCCTCAGCGCCTGTATCGCGGACTACAATATAGCCGCCAATGCCCAGATGATGAAAATCCCCTCTATGGACAAGCCCATTGAGACCTGCCTGGGCGAGCCCATGATGTGCGTCGCCAACATCGTCCGGGCGGCGGAGCCCAAGATGGGGGACCGGATCGCGGTGATCGGCTGCGGCTTCATGGGCCTGATGATCCTCTCCGGCCTGAAATACCAGGCCCTGGGGGACCTGGTGGCCATCGACCTGGACGACAGGCGCCTGGAGCTGGCCAAGCGCTACGGCGCCACCAAGACCCTGAACCCCAGGTCCGTGGACATCGAGGACGCCGCCTTCGAGCTCACCCGCGGCCGGATGTTCGACTGCGTGGTGGAGATCACCGGCAGCCTCAAGGGCATGCAGACCGCCCTGTCCATCTCCAAGATCGCCGGGCGGGGCAAGATTCTGGCCCCCTCCGTCTACGCGAAAAACGAAGTCTGGACGGAGGAGATGGCCTATAACATGATGTACCGCTCCCCCATCATCCACGTGACCCACCCCTATTATACGGACGAGTACATGCATGTACTGGACATCGGCGTCCAGGCCTATGCCAAGGGCGTCTTCCCCACGGAGGAGCTGGTCACCCACCGCATCCCCTTCGAGAAGACCGGCGAGGGCTTCCGCCTCCTGGACGCCACTCCCTCCGAGTTCCTCAAGGGCATCATCACCTTCCCATGAGGCGGCCCGAGTCCCGGCAAATCTTACGATATGAGGAGCAGGCAGTATGAATGAACAAACCAAGCTGGATGTCAATACCGACGTAAAAATCTCCTTTTGGAAATCCGCCGCCTTCGGCCTGGGGGACTTCGGCAACAACTTCGTCTGGACCTTCGTGGGCTCCTACCTGATGATCTTCTACACCGACGTGTTCGGCATTCCCATGGCGGCGGTCTCCCTGCTGATGCTCATCGCCCGGTTCTGGGACGCCGTCAACGATCCCCTCATCGGCGGCTGGGCGGACCGCACCAAGACCCGCTGGGGCCGCTACCGTCCCTGGGTGCTGTTCATGTCCTTCCCGGCGGCCATTCTGACGGTGCTGACCTTCTGGGCCCACCCGGACTGGGGCTCCACCGGCAAGATCGTCTACATGTACATCACCTACGGCCTGCTGGTCTTCTGCTACACCGGGGTCAACATCCCCTATAGCGCCATGATCAGCGTCCTCACCCAGAACACCGACGAGCGGGCCAAACTCTCCACCATGCGCATCACCCTGGCCAACATCTCCATCGCGGGGATCGGGATCATCGTGATCCCCATGGTGGCCCTGCTGGGCGGGGGAGACGCCGCCCAGGGCTACCGGCTCACCGCCACCCTCTTTGTCATCGTCTTTGTGCTGTGCCAGGTGGTGGTGTTCTCCACCCAGCGGGAAGTGGTGGCCCCGCCCGAGAA
>CAMXNV010000031.1 GCA_947245315.1 uncultured Oscillibacter sp.
GGGTGTTCTATCGATAGAAGGAGGTGTGGGGCCTGGTCCCCAGACCAGGCCATTTTCCCGGGAGCCTGGCAGTTCCGGAGAAACGGCCTTGTAGGGGCGGCCCCCCTGGGCCGCCCGTCCTCTTCAAATGCCGGACTTCCCGGAGGACGGGCGATTATTAATCGCCCCTACATCATGCCGGTGAAACATCAAGCGTCAAAAATGCGCGTTCAGACACTCCCCCTCCAAAAGCGCCCCTTGTCTTTTTCAAAGGAAACTGCTATACTGTTAGAATCCATTGGTATGCTTACTTCTTTACGCAAGGAGCAACGCTATGAACAACAAGAAACTCTCCCGCCTGCTGGAGCCGAATTTACAGCTTTATTTCCTGTGCCTCCTGGCCTTCACCCTGGCCGCCGTCACGGTCAACCCCCCGCTGGCCGCGGTGGAGGGGGCGGCCACCGTGGCCCTGTACGCCTACTTCGTGCGCAGCAATCAAAAGCGCCGCCAGAGCGTCCTGCAATATATCGACAATGTGACGGGAAATGTGGACACCGCCAGCAAATCCACCCTCATCAACTCCCCCCTGCCCATCATGGTCTTCCGGCCCGACACCGGGGAGGTCATCTGGAGCAACGAGAACTTCCTCCAGCTGGCCGGCGTCCGGGAGCACCTCTTTGAGATGAAGGTGGAGGACGCCGCGCCGGAGTTCCCCGTCCAGTGGCTGCTGGAGGGGCGGCAGGAGTGCCCGGACCGGGTGACCATGAACAACCGCCGCTTCCGGGTCTACGGAAGTTTGGTCCGGGCCAAGGGCCGCAGCGGCGAGCAGAACCTGGTGGCCACCACTTACTGGGTGGATACCACGGAGACGGACCGCCTCCGGAGGGACTACGACGCCACCCGCCTGGTGGTGAGCATCCTGATGGTGGACAACTACGAGGACATGATGAACGCCTGCCCGGACACCCAGCGCAGCGCCGTCCTGGCCCAGATCGACGAGAAGCTCAGCGCCTGGGCCGCCGTGGGAAACGGCCTGCTCATCAAGACGGAGCGGGACCACTACCTCTTCCTGTTTGAGGAGCAGTATTACGCCCACTTCGTGGAGGAGAAATTCTCCGTGCTGGACGCCATCCGGGACATCCGGGTGGGAGAGGGGGGACACCCCACCCTCTCCATCGGCCTGGGCCGGGAGGCGGACAGCATCTCGGCGCTGTACAAAAACGCCTCCCTCTCCCTGGAGATGGCCCTGAGCCGGGGAGGCGACCAGGCGGTGGTCCGGGGGAAGACGGACTTCGCCTTCTACGGCGGCCGGGCCAAGACCACGGAGAAGCGCACCAAGGTCAAGTCCCGGGTCATGGCCAACGCCCTGGGGGAACTGCTGGCGGACGCGGGGGAGATCTACATCATGGGCCACAGCTTCGCCGACATGGACGCCGTGGGCGCGGCGGTGGGCGTGTGCTGCGCCGCCCGGAAGCTGGGCCGCCGGGCCCAGATCGTCATCGACCTCGAGAAGAACGCCGCCCAGGCGGTGCTGTCCATGCTGCGGAAGGTGCCGGAGTACGAGAACGTCTTTGTCAACCCGGCGGAGGCCTTCGTGAAGATGCGCCCCGGGGCGCTGCTGGTGGTGGTGGACACCAACCGGCCCGACCTGGTGGAGAGCCCCCAGATTCTGGAGGCCAGCAGCCGGGTGGCCGTCATCGACCACCACCGCCGGGCCGCCAGCTATATCGAAAACGCCGCGTTCAGCTTCCATGAGCCCTATGCCTCCTCGGCGTCGGAGCTGGTGACGGAGCTGCTGCAATACCTCGTTGAGCCGTCGAACCTCCTGCGGGAGGAGGCGGAGGCCCTGCTGGCGGGCATTGTGCTGGACACCAAGCACTTCGTCCTCCGCACCGGGGGCCGGACCTTCGAGGCGGCGGCCTTCCTCCGCCGGGCGGGGGCCGACACGGCGGACGTCCAGCGCCTCTTCCAGGGGGACCTGCGGGGCATGGTGTCCAAGTACGACGTGATCCGCAAGGCGGAGCTGTACCGGCCCGACGTGGCCCTGGCGGTGGTGAGTCAGGACGGCGTGGACCGGGTGGCCGCCGCCCAGGCCGCCGACGAGCTCTTGACCCTGACGGGGGTCAAGGCCTCCTTTGTGGTGTATCGCAGCGGGACGGCCATCCAGATGAGCGGCCGGTCTCTGGGGGAGATCAATGTCCAGGTGATCCTGGAGGCCCTGGGCGGCGGGGGGAACTCCGCCACCGCCGGGGGGCGGATCGAGAATGGGGACATCCTGGACGTCCGGGAAAAGCTGTGCCATGCCATTGATGCTTACTTTGAGAAGTAGGGAGCTCTATCCAAGTGGCAGCAGACCTGGGGAAATGGCCCGGTCAGTGGACCGGGCCCCACAGGGAAAGCCTCTGCCGCTGAAGGAATCTGCCGCATGAGGAAACAGGGGTCTCCCCTGTGGGGCCTGACTCCAGGTTGGGCCGTTCCTCTGGAAGCATGAGAAATAAGGAGGATGAACTATGAAGCGGTTTTTGAAGACCTACGCAATGTGTCTGGTGGTCTCCGAGGTATTTCTGTTTTGCGGCGGATACATGCTGTTTGATTTCCGGGGGCACCCCTTCCGCGCCTTTGCGGCGGTCGCGTTTTTGATTGCCGTCCTGATTTCGGTGTGGGAGTCCCAGGAGGAGCGGATGGACGCGCTGGAGAGGCGAATCCAGGCAATGGAAAACCCGGAGCCCACAAAGGATGCAGAGGACAAGGAGAGGGAGCCGTAAGCCATTTTGCAGCGAGACAAGGAGGATGAACTATGAAGCGGTTTTTGAAGACCTACGCGGCATGCCTGTTTCTCACAGGGCTGGCCCTGGTGCTGAGCATGGGCTGCCCCGCCGGTATGGTGCTGCTGGTCCTCTTCGAGGAGCAGCCCGTCCTCTTCTGGGCGCTGGCGGCACTTCTGCCGGTGGGCCTCGCCCTGGCCTGGACGGCTTGGAGGGCGCGGAGGGGCGCGCCGGAGGGGCGGAATAGAAGCTTGTAAGAATAAAAAATCCATAAAATAAGGAGAATGCGCAATGAAAGTCATTTTACAGCAGGACGTCAAGGGCCAGGGGAAGAAGGGCCAGCTGGTGGAGGTCTCCGAGGGCTATGCCCGGAACTTCCTCCTGCCCCGGAAGATCGCCGTCCCGGCCACGCCGGACGCCATCAACACCATGAACCTGAAGGAAAAGGCCAAAAAGGCCGAGGAGCAGCGTCAGAAGGCCCTGGCGGAGGAGACGGCGGAAAAACTCAAGGAGTGCATGGTCAAGCTGACCGCCCGGGCGGGCAGCGGCGGCAAGCTCTTCGGCGCCGTCACCACCAAGGAGATCTCCGACGGGCTCCAGAAGCAGTTCGGCATCGACATCCCCAAGCAGAAGCTGGTCCTGGAGGAGCCCATCAAGTCCTTCGGCAGCTACGAGGTCAAGGCCCGCCTGGGCTTTGAGGTCGTGGCCACCGTTTACGTTTCCGTTTTCGAGGACAAACAGTAATGACAGTTAGGAAGTAGGAGTGAGGAGTTAGGAGTTGATTCCGTTTCCTCTAAAACTCCTAACTCCTAACTCCTAACTCCTAATTCCTAACTGAAGGGGTGATCCTTTTGGCCAATGAAGATCTGCTCCTGCGCCAGATGCCCCACAGCCTGGAGGGGGAGCAGGCCGTCCTGGGGTCCATGCTCATCGACTCGGACTGTGTGAAGGAGGTCATGGACAAGCTCCGGCCCGGGGACTTTTACCTCCAGCAGAACCGGAATATCTTCGAGACCATCTACACCATGTTCGGCTACTCCCGGCCCATCGACGGCATCACCGTCTTCGAGGAGCTGCAAAAGACCGGGCTGGCCGACGAGAATACCCGCTCCTACCTGGCCCAGCTGATGGAGATCACCCCCACCAGCGCCAATGTGATGGAGTACGCCGCCATCGTCCAGGATAAGGCCCTGCTGCGGCAGGTGGCCCAGGCGGCGGGGGAGATCACCGCCATGGTGCAGGAGGGCGTGGGCGAGGCCGGGGACATCCTGGAGGCGGCGGAGCAGAAGGTCTACGCCATCCGCCGGGGCCGGGGGGGCCGGGACATGGTCTCCATCCGGGAGGTGCTCCCCGGGGTGCTGGACCGGCTCAGCGAGATGAACGAGCACGAGAACCACCTCCCGGGCCTGTCCACCGGCCTGTCGGCCCTGGATCAGAAGATCACGGGGCTGAACCGCTCGGACCTGATTCTCCTGGCGGCCCGGCCCGGCATGGGCAAGACCTCCATGGCTCTGAACGTGGCGCTCCGCGTGGCCAAGGCGGAACGGAAGGCCGTGGCAATATTCTCCCTGGAGATGTCCCGGGAGCAGCTGGCCACCCGTCTGCTGAGCACCGAGGCCCTGGTGGAGAACCAGCGCCTGCGCACCGGCCTCCTGCGGGAGACGGATTGGGACAAGATCGCCGGGGCGGCCACGGTGCTGAGCCAGACGGAAATTGTCATAGACGACAACCCCCTTCTGTCCGTGGCGGACATGAACGCCAAGTGCCGCCGCCTGGACAACCTGGGCCTGGTGGTGGTGGACTACCTCCAGCTGATGACCTCCTCCGGAGGCGGGGGCCGGGGGGAGAACCGCCAGCAGGTGGTGTCCGACATGTCCCGGATGCTGAAAATCATGGCCAAGGAGCTGGACGTGCCGGTGATCTGCCTGAGCCAGCTCAGCCGGGCCAACGAGAAGCGGGACGACAAGCGCCCCATGCTCTCGGACCTCCGGGAGTCCGGCGCCATCGAGCAGGACGCGGACATCGTGCTCTTCCTCTACCGGGACGACTACTATAACGAGGACTCGGAAAAGCACAATATCGCGGAGTGCATCGTGGCGAAAAACCGCCACGGGGAAACCGGAAAGGTGGAGCTCCGCTGGATGCCCGAGTACACCCAGTTCTCCACCCTGGACAAGCGCTATGACGACGAGGACTGAGCTCCTGGAGCGGGCCCCCTACGCCGTCCTGCCCAGGAGGGGGCGGCGGGTGCTGTGCGCCGTCTCCGGCGGGCTGGACTCCATGTGTCTGCTCCACATGCTGGATGCCTGGTGCAGGGAGCGGGGGGCGGAGCTTGCCGCCGCCCACTTCAACCACGGCCTCCGGGGCAGGTTGGCGGACCGGGACGAGGCCTTTGTCCGGGACGTCTGCGCTCGGTGGGGCGTCCCCCTGACCGTGGGCCGGGGGGATGCAGGAGAATACGCCGGGCGGGAGGGCCTTTCCATCGAGGAGGCCGCTCGGAACCTGCGCTATGCCTTCCTCCGCCGGGCGGCGGCGGAGGGGGGCTGTGAGCGGATTTACACGGCCCACCACGCGGACGACAACGCGGAAACCGTGCTGTTGAACCTGATCCGGGGCACGGGGCTCCGGGGCCTGACGGGCATGGACTGGCAGCGGGAGGGCGTGTGCCGCCCCCTGCTGGGCGCAACCCGGGAGGAGCTGGAGGCCTACGCCGCCCGGTGGGAGGTCCCCCACATCGAAGACGAGACCAACGCCGACCCGGAGGCCGCCGCCCGGAATCTGCTGCGGCTCCAGGTGATGCCCCTGCTGCGGGAGCTGAACCCCCGGGCAGTGGAGCACATCAGCGGGACCGCGCAAAGGCTCCGGGGCGTGGACCGCACCCTGGAGGCGGACGCGGCGGAGCGAACGGCCCATGTAGAGGTTCAGCGGGGCCGGGTGACCCTGTCCGCAGACGCGCTGCTTGGCGCGCCGGAGGCGGTGCGGCCCCGGATGCTGCTGCGGCTCTTTGATCTGCTGGGCGTGGGGCGGAGGGATATCGGGGCCGTCCATCTGGAGGCCATCCTGGACTTGACCCGCCGCACGGCCTGGGGAAAGGAAGGGCGGCTGAGCCTCCCTCACGGCGTCACCGCCCGGTACTGCCGCCGGTGGCTCATCCTGGAGACCCGGCCCCAGCTTCTGACGGAGGTTCAGCTGGTCCCGGGGCGGCCTCTCCGGTGGGGAGATTATACGCTGACCCTGCTGGACGGGCCGGGGGAGGGAGACGGCATTTCCTTCTTCTGGCAGGGACGGCCGGGACAGAGCCCGGTGGTCACCGTGGCCCCCTGCCCGCCGGGGGAGCGGCTGACCCTGCCGGGGAGCCGGGGGGCGCGGAGCGTGAAGCGCCTCTGCCTGGACAGGCACATCTCCCTGGCAGAGCGGGACCGTCTGCCCGCGATCTACGCGGGGGGCCGATTGGCCGCCGTGTGGCGGCTGGGCGTGGACACGGCCTTTGCGCCGGAGGGCGGAGGGCCCTGCCGGTTTATCAAAATTGAGAAAACAGAAAAACAGATTGAGGAGGACGGACATGATGCGCAGTGAAATGGAGCAAGATATCCTGAAGGTACTGGTGACCGAGGAGGAGCTGAAGGCCCGGGTCGCGGAGATGGGCCGGGAGCTGTATGACAGGTTCCAGGGGAAGAAGCCCCTGTTCCTGGGGGTCTTGAAGGGGAGCTTCGTCTTTATGACGGACCTGGTCCGCGCCTGCCAGCTCAAGAGCGACGTGGAGTTCATCGCCGTCAGCTCCTACGGGAACTCCACGGCCTCCTCCGGCAGCGTGCAGATCGACCACGACCTCCGGCAGGACATCACCGGGCGGCATCTCATCATCGTGGAGGACATCCTGGACTCTGGGAATACCCTGGCCTTTTTGAAGCAGTACTTCCTGACCAAGGGGGCGGCCTCCATCACCATTGTCACCCTGCTGGACAAGCCCGCCCGGCGGGAGAAGGCCATCACCGCCGACCTCTCCGGCTTCACGGTGCCCGACGAGTTCGTGGTGGGCTACGGCCTGGACTACGCCCAGATGTACCGGAACGTGCCCTACATCGGCGTGCTCAAGCCGGAGGTCTACGCCGGGAAATAAGGGCGTCTATTAAGGAGGAATGCCACTGTGTCCAGACAAAACCGCAATTCGAGCCTCAGCTTTCTGGCGCTGGGGCTGGTGATCCTGCTGTGCCTCAGCTGGATTTGGCAGCTGAACGGCCAGGGAGAGCAGCTGAACTTTTCCAAGGTGGAGCAGCTCTTCCGCCAGGAGAAGGTGGAGTCCTTTGTCATCCGGGACAACACGCTGCTGATGACCCTGCGGGGAGAGCCGGAGGGCCGGAACACCCTCAGCTATGAGCTCTATGACTTCCAGCTCTTTTACGACAGCCTGGCGCCTCTGGTGGAGGAGCAGACGGCCAAGGGGATCATCACCTCCTACGACTACCGGCAGGACCACTCCACCAACTGGCTGGAGATTCTCCTGCCCTGGGTGCTCACCGCCGCGCTGCTGTGCGGCATGTGGTATTTCCTCCTCCTGCGGGGCCAGGGGGGCGGCATGGGGGCGGACCGGATGGCCAAGTTTGGCTCCGCCCGGACCCGGACCCTGTCGGAGAAGGACAAGAAGGTCTCCTTCGCCGACGTGGCCGGGGCCGAGGAGGAGAAGGAGGAGCTCCAGGAGATCGTGGAGTTCCTCCGGGACCCCCGGCGGTTTATCTCCCTGGGGGCCCGGATTCCCAAGGGCGTCCTCCTGGTGGGCCCTCCGGGCACGGGCAAGACTTTGCTGGCCAAGGCCGTGGCCGGGGAAGCCGGGGTGGGCTTCCTGTCCATCTCCGGGTCCGACTTTGTGGAGCTCTACGTGGGCGTGGGCGCCTCCCGGGTCCGGGACCTCTTTGACCAGGCCAAGAAGACCTCCCCCGCCATCGTGTTCATCGACGAGATCGACGCCGTGGGCCGCCAGCGGGGCACCGGCGTGGGCGGCGGCCACGACGAGCGGGAGCAGACCCTGAACCAGCTCCTGGTGGAGATGGACGGCTTCGCCGCCAACGAGGGCGTGGTGGTCCTGGCGGCCACCAACCGCTCGGACGTGCTGGACCCGGCCCTGCTGCGCCCCGGGCGCTTTGACCGGCAGATTTACGTGGGCCTCCCCGACATCAAGGGCCGGGAGGACATCCTGAAAATTCACGTGAAGGGCAAGCCCCTGGCGGAGGACGTGGACCTGCGCACCCTGGCCCGGGGCACCGCCGGGTTCACCGGGGCGGACCTGGAGAACCTGGTGAACGAGGGGGCCCTGCTGGCCGCCCGGAAGGACCGGGACTATATCACCATGGAGGACCTCCACGAGGCGGAGATCAAGGTCATCGCCGGGCCGGAGAAGCGGAGCCGGGTCATCTCCCCCCACGAGCGGGAGCTCACCGCCTGGCACGAGGCGGGCCACGCCGTGGTGATGGAGGCCCTGCCGGAGCACGACCCGGTGAACCAGATCACCATCGTCCCCCGGGGACAGGCCGGGGGCATGACCATCGCCCTGCCGGAGGAGGACAGGACCTTCCTCTCCAAGCGCTACATGGAGGACCGGATCGTGGCCCTGCTGGGGGGCCGGGTGGCGGAGAAGCTGTGCCTGGGGGACATCTCCACCGGGGCCAGCAACGACATCCAGCGGGCCACCGCCATCGCCCGGAAGATGGTAGCCGTGTACGGCATGAGCGAGACCATCGGCACCGTCTCCTTCGAGGGGGGACACGACGAGGTCTTCATCGGCCGGACCATGAGCCAGGGCCGGAGCTATTCCGAGGCCGTGGCCGCCCAGATTGACGAGGAGGTCCGCCGGGTGGTGGACGAGGCCTATCGCCGCTGTGAGGACATCTTGCAGGAGAAGCGGCGGGTGCTGGATGCCGTGGCGGGCTACCTCCTGGAGCACGAGACCATGGAGCGGGAGGCCTTCCTGGAGGTCTACCAGGGCGGAACGCCGGAGCCCCCCGAGGGACAGGCGGAATAATGAAAAAGGCCGGAAGCTGATAGCTTCCGGCCTGATTTGTTTGTAAAGCCCGGGAATGGGCCCGCCCTGTCATTGGTACCCGGCGGACAGGGCCCCCGCCTCCCCGACGGTGAACACCAGGGCCTGGTGGGGGGGTATATCCAGCCCGGGGAGCCGGGGACAGTCGGAGAAATACAGCTCCGCCCCCCGCTGGGAGAAAAGCCGGAGGGCCTCCGGGCAGGCGCTCTGATAGCGCCGGTCGCTGGAGGCGCAGCAGACCACGGCCTTGGGCCGGATGGCCTCCGCCAGGGCGGCGTCCGCACCGTCCCGCTGGCCGTGGTGGCCGATCTTGAAGAGGTGGGCCGGGAGGTCCCGGGGATCGAGCCCGGCGCAGCCCAGGCGGTTGGCGTCCCCGGGGAGCAGGAGGCGGGTGCCCCGGTAGTCCAGCAGCAGGATGGCACTGAAATTGTTCATAGCGGCGTCCAGGGCGGTGAGCCGCCGCCGGAACTCCTCCTGGTCCACGGGTTCGTAGAGGCCCCGGTAGAGGCCCGCCAGACGGGCGGAGCGCTCCGGGGAGGGACCCAGGCAGCGGACGGTGAGGCCGGGGCAGGGCCGGGCCTCCCACCCGGCAGAGAGGGTCCGCAGAACGCCCCCCGACGCCTTCACCTGGCCGCAGAGGAGCCGGTAGCCGTTGATGGACCGGAGGAACTTCCCCTGGGAGGCGCCGGCTCCCGGCAGGGGCGGCAGAGGGCTCAGAGAGCGGTGGAGACGCTCCGGCAGGGTCTGCCAGAACTCCCGGGGGGGCCAGCGGTCCCGGAGGGGCATGAGGCCGCAGAGGTGGTCCTCATGGACATGGGTGGCCGTCATCACGTCCACATGGTCCAGCCCCCGGGCGGCCAGGTACTCCGCCATGGGAATCCGGCCGGTGGAGCGGTCCCGGTACTCCTCCGCCTCGCCGCTGCCGCCGTCGATGACCATCACGAAGGCGCCGCCGGGCCGGGCGGGGTCCGGGCACTCCAGCAGGATGGCCTCCCCGTAGCCCACGTTTACAAAGGTGACCTTCATCTCTCTCACCGGCTCAGCCCATGGCCCGCTTGATATACAAGCTGGAGAGAAGGAGGACCAGCACCGTCATGACGATGGCCCCGGCGCTGCCGAAGCCGAAGTCCAGGGATTTGATGCCGTAGCTGTAGAGGTACTGGGTGATGGTGGAGGTGGTGTTGGCCGGGCCGCCTCCGGTGAGGAGGTTCACCTTGTCGAAGAGGCGGAAGCTGTCGATGGTGCGCAGCAGGGCGCAGAGGGCCAGGCTGTTTTTAATATTGGGGATGGTGATATAGAAGAGGGACTTGACCGCGTTGGCCCCGTCGATGCGGGCGGCCTCGTACTGGGACAGGGGCACGGACTGGAGGGCGGCGTAGAGCAGCAGAAAGACGAAGGGGGCGCTCTGCCAGATGTCGATCAGCAGCAGCATGCCGAAGGCGGTGCGCATATCGGAGAACCAGTTGAAAACCGGGAGACCCAGGGTTTCCAGCACCTGGTTGACAATGCCGTAGTTCGGGGAGAGCATCATCCGCCAGCTCAGGGCCACGGTGACCGTGGGCAGCAGGTAGGGCAGGAGCAGCAGGGTGCGCATGACCTTCTGTCCCCGGGCGAGGCTGTTGACCAGCAGGGCCGTGAGGAAGCCGATGAGCATCTCGAAGATCACCGCCAGGATGGTGAACTTGACGGTGTTCAGAATGGCCTGACGGAAGTAGGCGTCCTTGAGGAGCCTGGTGTAGTTCCCCAGGGCGATGAAGGAGGCGGGCTTTTGCAGATTTTTCAGGAGATTGTAATCCGTGAAGCTGTAGAAGAGGGTAAACAGCAGGGGGTAGGCGGTCATGACCAGCAGCACCGCCAGGGTGGGGCCGGTCATCCTCACGCCGAAGCGCCTGGCTGCGCGTTCGGTGGTATGGGCCTTGGTGAGTGGGTTGTTTCTCATAAGCGCCTCTCTTTTCAAGATGACTCTACGTTGCCGTCGCTTCGGCCTGGAAAAACACCAGACCTGGAAGCGAGCTAAAGTTCTTTTGCCTACTTTCACCCAAAGGGTGTACGGGGCTTCTAAGCGGCAAAGCCGCTAAGAATCCCCAAATCTTTCAAGAAAAGTAGGTTAGCTCATCAATTGTTCCAGGTTGGTTTGGGCGTCGGACAGGCCCTGGTCTACGGTTTTGACGCCGTTGATGATGTTGTCCATTTCCGTGCCCAGGATGGTGTAGAACTGCGTCCACTCGGCGATGACGGGGCGATACTTGCCGCTCTCCAAAGCCTGGCAGACCACTTCATACTGAGGATAGGCGCTGAGGACCTCCGGGTCCCGGAGGCTGGAGTACCGGCAGGGCACGCCGCCGGAGGGCACGGTGCCCTTCTGCACGTCGGGGTCCATCAGGTAGGCCAGGAGCTTCACGGCCAGGTCCTTGTTCTGGCTGTTGTTGGGTATGCCGATGGTCCAGATTCCGTAGACATTGGAGTTGTAGGCCTGGGCTCCGGCGGAGGCCGCTCCGCTGAGGGCGATATAGTCCGCCGAGGAGTCGGCGGTGGGGGTGTACCAGCCGGGCCAGCCGATGCCCATGGTGCCCGCGCCGGTGTCCACGGAGGCAATGAGATCGTCCTTTACCTGGGCCTCTCCGGTGGCGATTAGTTTCAGATAGAATTCCATAGCGGACTTGAACTCGGGGGTGTTTACCGTGGGCCGGTTGGCCTCGTCAATGACCCAGCCGCCGAAGGACAGCAGGATGGGCAGGAAGTCCACCACCAGGTTGTTCGGATTGTCGCCCCGGAAGAGGAAGCCCTTCTTGTCGCTGGCCCGGGCGTTCTCGCAGATGGCCAGCAGGTCGTCCAGGCTCTGGATCTTGTCCGGGGTGTACCCGGCGGCCTCCACATTGGCCTTGTTGTACATCAGGACCGTGACGTTGCCGTAGTAGGGGGCCAGGTAGAGCTGGCCGTCCACGTAGCAGATGGCCGTGGTGGCGGGGATCACGTCGCCGTCCAGCGCATAGCCCAGCTCCGTCAGGTTGGCCAGGACGCCGCTGTCCGTGAACTCGGCCATCCAGGAGCCGTCCACCATGCACAGGTCGTAGGTCCCGGCGGAGTTGATGGCGTCCAGGGCGATGCCGGAGTACAGGTCCGACTCGGAGAGCTCCTGAACCTCGCAGTTCACATGGTTCTCCACCTCGAAGGTGGGGAGGCACGCCTTGATAACGTCGGCGTAGGCGCCGGCCCGGAGAATCAGGGTCAGCTTGGCGGGGGCGGCGGAGCCGGGGTCCCCGCCGGAGCCGCCGCCGCAGGCGGTCAGAGACAGGGTCAGGGCCAGCAGGAATGCAGACAGCTTTTTCATTTCTTTTCCTCCTAATTTTGTGGCACAGGCGGGGCGCGGTCACTCTTTGACAGCCCCGCTTGAAAGTCCGGAGATCAAGTAGTTCTGCGCAAAGATCACAAACAGGGTGATGGGGATGACGGAGATCACGCCCCCCGCGGCCACCAGGCCGAAGTTGGTGAGGCTGTCCTCCGTGTTCAGCAGGGCCAGAGCCAGGGGCACCGTGTTGTTGGCGGGGCTCCGGGTGAAGATCACCGTGTAGGTGTACTCGTTCCAGGCGTACATGAAGCTGAGCATGGCCACCGCCGCGATGCCCGGGGCCACCAGGGGCAGCACGATCCGCACAAAGAGCTGCCACTCCGTGGCGCCGTCCACCTTGGCGCTCTCCTCCACCTCCTCGGGGAGGTCCTGGAAGAAGCTGATGAGGAACCAGATAATCAGGGGCACGTTAATCAGCACGCAGGCCAGGGACACGGGGAGCTTGGTGTTCAGCACTCCCAGCCTGTTGAACATGATATACAGGGGGATGGTGAAGGCCACCGGGGGCAGCACCCGCACCAGCAGCACCCAGTAGGTCAGCGGCTTCTTCAGTCCGAAGCGGAACCGCCGCCGGGCCAGCACGTAGGCCGCGCAGACGCCCGCCAGCAGGGATAGGATCAGGGAGCTGAAGGTGGTCTGGAGGCTGTTGACAATGGCCTGGCCGAAGCCCTCGGCGGTGAAGAGCTGGGCGAAGTGCCCGGCGGTCAGGGACTGGGGGAGCAGGGGAATGCGGCCCCGCATCTCGTCCGTGGGCCGGACGGCCATGGCCAGCAGCCAGTAGATGGGAAACAGGGAGACCAGCAGCAGGACCCCGCAGGCCGCCCACTTGGCCGGGGCGGCGGCGTTCTTCTTGGTGTTCATGGCGTTCCTCCTCGTGTCTTCCGGCCGCCGGGTAACCGGCCGCTCTGGGAATAGTATGTGCGCTTTTCCCGCAAACAGGCGGTCTCAGCGATTTTTATTACGAACACCCGCTTCTCTGGGGATAGAAACAGCCCGGGAGCTCCTGCGAGCTCCCGGGCTGTTGCATGATTGGATTGTGAGGGGAAACGAAGGGCGGGCTCAGATCAAACCCTGGGACAGCATGACCTCGGCCACCTTCTGGAAACCGGCCAGGTTGGCGCCCAGCACCAGGTCGCCGGGCCGCCCGCACTCCTCGGCGGCGGTGTAGATATTGTGGAAGATGTTGGTCATGATGGTTTTCAGCCGCCGGTCCACCTCTTCGAAGCTCCAGGCGTAGCGCATGGAGTTCTGGCTCATCTCCAGGCCGCTGGTGGCCACGCCGCCGGCGTTGGCGGCCTTGGCGGGGGCGAAGAGGACCCCGGCGTGCTGGAACTCCTGGATGGCCTCGGGGCGGCAGGGCATGTTGGCTCCCTCCGCCACGGCCATGGTTCCATTTTTCACGATGATTTTGGCAATGTCCCCGTCGATCTCATTCTGGGTGGCGCAGGGCAGGGCGATGTCGCAGGGGACGTTCCAGATGTTCCGGAAGCCCTCGGTGTAGGTGCTGCCGGGGACCCGGTCGGCGTATTCCTTGATCCGGCCCCGGTGGCCCAGCTTGATGTCCTTCACCACGTCCAGGTTGATGCCCTGGGGGTCGTGGATATAGCCGTTGGAGTCGCTGAGGGCCACCACCGTGGCGCCCAGCTGGGTGGCCTTCTCCGTGGCGAAGATGGCCACGTTGCCGCTGCCGGAGACGACCACCTTCTTGCCCGCGAAGCTCTCCTGCTTCATGCACCGGAGCATCTCCTCCGTGAGGTAGCACAGGCCGTAGCCGGTGGCCTCGGTCCGCACC
>CAMXNV010000032.1 GCA_947245315.1 uncultured Oscillibacter sp.
TCCAGGTGGAAGCGGCCCAGGCTCTTGTTGGCCGCAGCCATCTCCCGCTCGCCCTGGAGGACGTTGACCTCCACGCTGGTCTGGTTGTCGGCGGCGGTGGAGAAGACCTGGCTCTTTTTCACGGGGATGGTGGTGTTCCGGTCGATCAGTTTCGTGCACACGCCGCCGTAGGTCTCGATGCCCAGGGACAGCGGGGTCACGTCCAGCAGCAGCAGGCCCTTCACGTCGCCGGTGAGGACGCCCGCCTGGAGGGCCGCGCCCATGGCCACGCACTCGTCGGGGTTGATGCCCTTGAAGGGATCGGAGCCGGTGAAGCTCTTCACGGCGTCCTGGACGGCGGGGATACGGCTGGAGCCGCCCACCAGCAGGACCTTGGAGAGGTCGGAGGGCTTGAGGCCCGCGTCGCTCATGGCCTGGCGCACGGGGCCCATGGTGGCGTCCACCAGGTGGCTGGTGAGCTCGTTGAACTTCGCCCGGGAGAGGGTCACGTCCAGGTGCTTGGGCCCGGTGGCGTCCGCCGTGATATAGGGCAGGTTGATATTGGAGGTGGTGACCCCGGAGAGCTCGATCTTGGCCTTTTCCGCCGCCTCCTTGAGCCGCTGCATGGCCACCTTGTCGGTGGACAGGTCCACGCCGTCGGAGCGCTTGAACTCGCTGACCAGCCACTTCATGACGCACTCGTCGAAGTCGTCGCCGCCCAGGCGGTTGTTGCCCGCCGTGGCCAGGACCTCGATGACCCCGTCGTCAATGTCCAGGATGGACACATCGAAGGTGCCGCCGCCCAGGTCGTAGACCATGATCTTCTGGGTCTGCTCCTTATCCACGCCGTAGGCCAAAGCCGCCGCCGTGGGCTCGTTGATGATCCGCTTGACGTCCAGGCCCGCGATCTTGCCCGCGTCCTTGGTGGCCTGGCGCTGGGAGTCGGTGAAGTAGGCGGGAACAGTGATAACCGCCTCAGTGACGGCGCCGCCCAAATAGGCCTCGGCGTCCGCCTTCAGCTTCTGGAGGATCATAGCGCTGATTTCCTGGGGCGTGTAGTTCTTTCCATCGATACCCACCCGGTGGTCGGAGCCCATCTCCCGCTTGATGGAGGAGATGGTCCGGTCGGGGTTGGTGATGGCCTGGCGCTTGGCCACCTGGCCCACCATGCGCTCGCCGGTCTTAGAGAACGCCACCACGGAGGGGGTCGTCCGGTTCCCCTCGGCGTTGGCAATGACGACGGCCTCTCCGCCCTCCATCACCGCCACGCAGGAGTTGGTGGTTCCCAAGTCAATACCGATTACCTTAGACATAATAAAAGCCTCCTATATGATTCATTTTATAATTTTCAGTCTTATTTAATGAGATTCAGCGGATTCAGGAACACTCCTAACTCCTACTTCCTAACTCCTACCTGCTCAGTTCGCCACTTGCACCACCGCGTGCCGCACCACCCGGTCTCCCAGGACGAAGCCCGCCTGAAAGACCTGCGCCACCTCGTTTTCCCCGAAGTTCTCGTCCTCGATGTGCATCACCGCCTCGTGGCGCTCCGGGTCAAAGGGCCGGCCCTTGGCCTCGATCTCCGTGACCCCCAGCTTTTTCAGCAGCTCCTTGTACTGGGCGAAGATCATCTCCAGGCCCTTCTTGTGGGGGTCGTCCTCTCCCCCCGGGGCCTCCGCCGCCCGCTCCAGGTTGTCGTACACCGCCAGGAATTCTTTGATGGTGTCCGCCTTGGCGTCCTGGTAGAGGCTTTCCTTTTCCTTGGCGGTGCGCTTGCGGTAGTTGTCGTACTCCGCCGCCAGGCGGGCGAACTGGTCCTTGGTGGTCTCCAGCTGCTTCGCCGCCAGCTCCATCTGCTCCACCTGCTCCCGGGTGAAGGTAAAGCTCTTCTCCTTCTTCTTTTTGGCCTTGGCCGTCTTTTCGCCCTCCGGCTGGGGCTCGGGAGCCGTCTCCGTCTCCGGGGTCTCGTCCTCCAGGGGCTGCTTGTTCTCTTCCGTCATTTCGGTTCCTCCTTCGGGGGTAATTCCTGATTTCCAAACAGCCGCGTCAGCCCCTCGGCAAAGCCGGAGAGCCGGGCGGCCACCGCCGCGTAATCCATTCTCGTGGGGCCTACCACGCCGATGAGGCCCCGCATGCCGTCTCCGATGTCATAGCTGGCCACCACCACGCTGGCGTCCCGCAGGGCCTCCTTCACGTTTTCCGGGCCGATCAAAATCTCCATCTCCCGGTGCATCGGCTGGGGGAGCTCCTCCTTGCTGTCCGCCAGGAAGCTCATCAGCTCGTGGGCCTTGTCGGCGTCCCGGAACTCCGGCAGCTTCAACAGCCGGCTGGCCCCGGCGGTGACGATCTCCGGCCGCCCCGCGGCTTCCAGGCAGTCCGCCGCGTAGCTCACCGCCTGGCTCAGCAGAAGGAACTGCTGGGGGGCCGTCTGCTCCGCCGCGGCCATCAGCCTCCGGCTCATCTCCTCGGGGGCAACGCCGGTGAAGCGCCCGTTCAAAAGCCCCGCCACCGCCGGAAGCTGCTCCGGCTCCAGCTTCAGCTGCATCCGCAGCAGCTGGCTCTTCACCCGGCTGTCGCTGGTCATCATCACCAGGATGCAGTTCCGCTCATCCACCGGCAGCAGCTCGAACCGCCGGGCGGTGACGCCGCTCTTCCGGGCGGCGGCCACGTAGGCCGGGTAGCGCACCAGGGAGGACACCGCCCGGCCCGCCTGGGTCAGCAGCCGGTTCAGCTCCTCCATTTTCAGCTGGAGGGAGCGGTTGATCCGCTCCGTCTCCGCCAGGGAGAGCCGCTGCTCCTCCATCAGCTCGTTGACGTACAGGCGGTAGCCCTTGGGGGAGGGCATCCGCCCGGCGGAGGTGTGGGGCTGTTCCAGATAACCCAGCTCCGTCAGGTCCGCCAGCTCGTTGCGGATGGTGGCGGAGCTGACGCTTCCCCCCATCTCGGCGGCAATGGCCTTGGACCCCACCGGCTCGGCGGTCCGGACGTAGTCCTCCACCACCACCTTCAATATCTGGCGTTTTCGGTCCGAGAGCTCTGCCATGACCTCCACCTGTTCCCAATCTGATTCCCGTCTCCGGGTTGTGAACGCTTTAGCACTCCTTTTCCAAGAGTGCTAAAGCGAGTTTACCACCGGAGCCATATCTTGTCAATGGATGGATATAAACAAATTGTAAACAAACCGGAACGGAATTTTAAACTTCTCCGCCCGCCCCAACCCCCGGCGGCAGAGGGCTCCGGGAGGGTCCTCCGCCCCCTCGGAGCGGGTTCCCCGGCCCGCCGGGACCCCGCCCAAAATTTTCTCCAAACTTTTGTCGCATTATCTGGATTTCCCAGAGAGATTGTGTTATTCTGGTTTTGATTTTGGTTCGCATCCGCTGCGCCCCCGGGCGCGTTTTGAGGAAGGAGAAGCAGTATGTCATTTGTTTCTGAGAAAAGTAAGGCCACGCCCCGGTCCGTCATCCGGGAGATGTTCGCCATGCAGACGGGGCTGGACAACATCGTCAGCTTCGCCCTGGGAGAGCCGGACTTCACGGCCCCCCGGCACACCATTGAGGCCGCGGCGGAGTCCTTCCGCCGGGGCGAGACCCACTACACCCCCAATGCCGGCATCGCCCCCCTGCGGGAGGCCATCGCCCGGTCCTACCAGGAGCGGGGCCTGGACTACAAGCCCGAAGAAATCCTGGTGGGCGCGGGGGCCATCAGCGTGCTGTGCCTGGCCTGCACCGCCGTCCTGGACATCGGCGACGAGGTCCTCCTGCCGGACCCCGGCTGGGCCAACTACCAGGGCCTGGTCATGCAGGCCGGGGCCAAGCCCGTTCCCGTCCGGGTGTCCGAGGAAAACGGCTTTATGTTCGACATCGAGGACCTCCGGGCCGCCGTCACCCCGAAAACCAAGCTCATCATCATCAACTCCCCCTCCAACCCCACCGGCGGCGTCGCCAGCGCGGAAAACCTCCGCCAGATCGCGGAGCTGGCCAAGGAGAAGGACCTCTACGTCCTCACCGACGAGATTTATCACGAGCTCCTCTGGACCGGGGAGCCCTACACCAGCATCGCCTCCTTCCCCGGCATGAAGGAGCGCACCGTGGTCATCGACGGCTTCTCTAAAAAGTACGCCATGACCGGCTTCCGCCTGGGCTGGGGGGCCGCCCCGGAGGAGGTCACCGCCACCATGACCAAGCTGGTGGAAAACGTCCTCTCCTCCGTCAACGAGGGGGTCCAATGGGCCGGCGTGGCCGCCCTCACGGGGGACCAGAGCTGCGTGGCCGAGATGCTGGAGCAGTACCGCCGCCGCCGGGAGATCATCGTGGAGGGCCTGAACAGCATTCCCCGGATCAGCTGCCTGCCCCCCAAGGGCGCGTTCTACGCCTTCCCCAACATCTCCCGGACGGGCCTGGACTCCCGGGACTTCTCCATCCGCCTCTTGCAGGAGACCCACACCGTGGTGGTCCCCGGCGTGGGCTTCGGCCAGGGAGGCGAGGGCTTCGTCCGCATCTCCTACGCCACCAGCGAGGAGAACATCCGGGAGGGCCTCCGGAGAATCCGGCAGTTCGTGGAGCGCCTGCCGGACTGAATCCCTTACGCCGTATGCTGCCGGGCGGGGCCCTCCCCCGCCCGGTTTTCCAAAATGACCGAACGGCAAAAAATTGCCCCCGAAAGTAAAAAATAATTCTTTACTTTTTAAGCAGAAGCTGGTATGATAGTTTGTGCATGTGGGATATGCAACGGAAAGGGATGAGCATATGCTTAGTGAGCAGGAGCTGGAGAAGAGCCCGCTGTTTCATGACATCAACTATCAGGACTACCGGGAAATCCTCACCTGCTTCCAAGCGGTCCAGCGGGTCTTCCGGGCGGACGAGCTGATCTATGATTTCTCCTCCGACGCCGTGGGCGTGGTGGAGCGGGGACAGGCCTCCCTGATCCGCATCGACGAGGAGGGCGTGGCCACCGTTCTGGAGGATCTGGGCGCCGGCGGGGTCTTCGGCAAGTCCCTGGCCTTCGCGGGCTCCACGGGGGACAGCCTGGAGGTCATCTGCCGCCACTCCTGCGACGTGGTCTTCCTGGACTACTCCCACATCTTCACCCTCTGCGGCAACGCCTGCCACCGGCACAGCGTCCTGGTGCAGAACATGCTCCGCCTGGTGGCGGACAAGGCCCAGGCCCTCTCCCGCCGGGTGGACGTGCTCTCCCGGCGGTCCATCCGGGAAAAGCTGCTGTGCTATTTCCGCCAGCTCTCCCAGCAGGCGGACAGCCGGACCTTCACCCTTCCCTTCTCCCTCAGCACCCTGGCGGACTACATCGCCACGGACCGCAGCGCTATGATGCGGGAATTGAAACGCCTCCGGGAGGAGGGTGTCGTCCGTTCCGACGGGCGGCAGTTCACCCTTCGCCAATAGCGGTCCCACCCTATTAAGGATGTGCATCCATGGATTACGAACAGATTCGCGCCTTTCGAAACGCCAAAAATCCCTACGCCCAGCGCCTGGGGGTCTACGTGGAGGAGCTCCGCCCAGGCTATGCCCGGACCGTCAAAACCGTGACGGAGGAGGACCTGAACCCCGTGGCCGTTCCCCACGGAGGGGTTTACTTCTCCATGGCGGACACCGCCTGCGGCTCCGCCATGGCGGCCTACGGCACGGCGGCGGTCACCATCAACTGCTCCTTCAGCTTTCTCAAGAGCGCCAGGGCCGGGGACCGGCTGACGGCGGAGGCCCGGGAGCTCCAGAGCGGCCGGAGCGTCTGCGTGCTGGAGGCCCGGGTCACCGGCGAGGGGGGCATCCTCCTGGCCGTGGGCACCTTCACCTTCCGGCGGCTGGACAAGCCCCTGGACCTCTCCCTGTGACGGGCTGGAAGACATAAAAAGAGACTGTCTAGGACAGTCTCTTTCTTCATGGCGCTCCCACGGCCCCATTCTCAGGTCTTGGCCCGGATCTCCGCCCCGCACTTGGGGCAGGTAATCACGATTTTTCCCTTCCCCACCGGCACCCGGCAGATGGCCTTGCAGTTCTTGCAGGTGAAGTATTTGTGCTCCTTGTCGGCGTGGCGGGCCCGGGCCCCGGCGTTCCGGTTTTTCAGGCCGCAGTACCAGCCCACCCACTTCTGGTTCTCCGTCCGGCGGCGGTAGAGGTCCTTGGAGAAGGTGCGATAGAAGATAAAGATCATCAGGAGGAACAGCGCGCCGTTAAACACCCCGGTCACCAGCCGGTTTTTCAGCAGGATCGCGGTCACGATCTCCACGATCCACAAAAGCAGATACCCCCGGAACAGGGCCTGGTTCAGCTGGTCCCATCCGTTGCGCCCGTACATGAAGCGGGCAATCGCGCCGCCGATTTTCTGTAAAAAGCCCATAAGTCTTGAACTCCTTTGACCGTCCCGTCGTTTCGATACGTCTCATTTTACTCGCAACCCGCCGGACAAACAACCGGTTTGGGCGGAAATTTACAAAATGGTCATTTATTTTCCATGTACCCTGTGCTATATTTTAGTGTTGTTAAAAAATAAAAGAAGGAAGTGCATCCAAGCCATGGCAAAAAAGCAGTTCAAAGCGGAATCCAAGCGGCTCCTGGACCTGATGGTCAACTCCATCTACACCCACAAGGAGATTTTCCTCCGGGAGATCATCTCCAACGCCTCCGACGCCTGCGACAAGCTGTGCTACCTGGCCCTGACGGACCAAGCCGTCGGCATGGACCGGGGGGACTTCAAGATCGAGATCACCGCCGACAAGGAGGCCCGGACCCTCACCGTCTCCGACAACGGCGTGGGTATGGACCGGGAGGACTTGGAGAACAACCTGGGCGTCATCGCCTCCTCCGGGTCCTATAAGTTCAAGCAGGAGCTGAGAGACGCCGCCAAGGACACCGACGTCATCGGCCAGTTCGGCGTGGGCTTCTACTCCGCCTTCATGGTCTCCGACCAGATCACCGTGGTGACCCGGAAGTACGGCGCGGACAGCGCCTATCGCTGGCAGTCCTCCGGGGCCGACGGCTACACCATCTCCGAATGTGAAAAGGCGACCGTGGGCACGGACATCGTCATGCGCATCAAGCCCGACTCGGAGGAGGAGCGCTACGGCGAGTTCCTGGAGGGCTGGCGGCTCCAGGAGCTGGTGCGGAAGTACTCGGACTACATCCGCTTCCCCATCCGGATGGAGGTCTCCAAGACCCGGAAGAAGGAGGACTCCCCGGAGGACAAGCCGGAGTACGAGACCTACACGGAGATCGAGACCCTGAACTCCATGGTGCCCATCTGGCAGCGGGCCAAGAGCGAGGTCACCCAGGAGGAATACTATAAGTTCTACCGGGACAAGTTCCACGACTACGCCGACCCCCAGCGGGTCATCCCCGTCTCCGTGGAGGGCAATATCACCTACAAGGCCCTGCTCTTCGTCCCCGGGGCCACCCCCTTCGACTACTACACCAAGGAGTTTGAGAAGGGCCTCCAGCTCTACTCCAACGGCGTCCTCATCATGGACAAGTGCGCGGACCTCCTGCCGGAGCACTTCCGCTTCGTCCGGGGCGTCGTCGACTCCCCGGACCTGAGCCTGAACATCTCCCGGGAGCTCCTCCAGCACGACCGGCAGCTGAAAGTGATTGCCGGGAACCTGGAGAAGAAGATCAAGGCGGACCTCAGCAAATTCCTCTCCGAGGACCGGGAGGGCTATCAGACCTTCTGGAAGAACTTCGGCCGCCAGCTCAAGTACGGCGTGGTGAACGAGTACGGGCGGCACAAGGAGCTCCTCCAGGACCTGCTGCTGTTCTACTCCTCCACGGAGAAGAAGCCCGTCACCCTGGACGAGTACGTCTCCCGGATGAAGGAGGATCAGAAATATATTTACTACGCCGCCGGAGAGACGGCGGACAAGATCGACAAGCTCCCCCAGACCGAGGGCCTGCGGGACGCGGGGACGGAGATCCTCTACTTCACCGAGGAGGTGGACGAGTTCTGTGCCCAGACCCTCCGGACCTACAAGGAGAAGGAATTCCGCTCCGTGCTGGACCAGGAGATCGAGGAGGGCGCGGAGAAGAAGGCCGAGGAGGAGGCCCAGGCCCACAAGGGGACCTTCGACTTCGTGAAGGAGGCCCTGGGGGACGCGGTGAAGGAGGTCAAGGCCAGCGCCCGGCTGAAATCCCACCCCGTCTGCCTCACCGCCGGGGAGGGGCTGAGCTTCGAGATGGAGAAGTATTTCCAGGCCGTCCAGCCCGACGCGGCCCTCAAGGCGGAGCGGATCCTGGAGCTGAACGTGGAGCACCCCGCGTTCCAAGCCCTGGAGGCTGCCGTGGAGGCGGACCCGGAGAAGGCAAAGACCTACGCCAGCCTGCTGTACAGCCAGGCCCTGCTCATCGCGGGGCTGCCGTTGGACGACCCCTCGGGGTACACGGATCTGGTCTGCGGATTGATGAAATAACAAAGGACGGGACCCGGCAAAATGCCGGGTCCCGTTTTTTGATGCGGGGGCACTTTTGGGGTCAAGGCTCAACCGGCGGCGGGCCCTCCCCGGCTTCCCCGTCAATCGTATAGGCCGAGCCGTCCGAGCAGATGAGCTTGGCGCCGGCGGGAAACTTGGAGTCTGCCCGGAAGATCGTTCTCCACTGGGCCACCGTGCCGCCGTATTGGACAACGAGGTTGGAGGCACAGCCCTCAAAGGCGTTGTCCCCTATGTACAGGACATTGGCGGGGATGGTCACGTTTTCCAAGGCGCTGCAATTCAGGAAGGCGGAGCCGTCTATCCTGGTGACGCTGTCCGGGAGCGCTATATGTTTCAGGCCGGTGCAGCTGCTGAAAGCGCTGGACATGATCGTTTCGAGCGTGGAGCCGGGCTGGAAAGTCACTCTGGTCAGGCTGCCGCATTCGAAGAAAGCGGCGCTTATAAAAGTAACCGTAGACGGAATGGTAATGCCTTCCAAATTATCGCAGCGCGTAAAAGCGCCTGGTCCCGTCCAAAAAGAGTCAATATTGGTTACGCCCTCTAATATCAAAACATTTTTTATATTGGGATTTCCCCGGTTGTCGCTAGAGTCAATGGTTGGGAAATAGTCTTTTTGCCACTTGGGAACCGAGTATTGATCGCTGGAACCGCCGGAAAATTCAAAATACTTCCCCAGCGACCCTTGTCCGCCAATCACCAGGGTTCCCGCGGCGTCAAGATACCACCCGTCCCATTGGGCGTAGAGCGTTGTGTCTTCTGAAAAGACCGAGGACGCCGTGTACTCCGTGCCGTCCACCGGCGCGTCAAACCAGCCCATAAATTTCAGGCCGATATTCGGGTCCGCGTCGGTAGGCGCCTCGCCATACTGAGGAGCCTCCGGCAGGGCAACCGTGCCGTCCGCCTCTACCTGAACAATGGTCTGGCCGGTGTCCGCGTCCCACTTGCCTCCGTTGGCGTCAAAGGTGACGGAAAAGGGCTCCGGCTCCGGGACCAGCTTGTAATACCCGTTGGCGTCCGCCGACGCGGAGACCTCCCAGCCCGAGGGCGCGGCCCCGGCGGCGAAGGTCTTGGCCATCACCGTGGCCCCGGCGGCCAGGGTGACGGTCCCGGTATTGGTGAAGGTCCCGTCCGCCACCACCCGGCCCGTGGCCGTGACGTTCAGCGTCCCGGCGTTGGTCAGGCCGCCGCGCAGTTGCAGCGTGTTCCCGCTGGTGACTATGGTGGTCCCGTTGTTCCGGAGGGCGTCCGCCGTCAGGGTGCCGTCCACCCGGAGGGTCTTGCCCGGGTAGACCTCCAGGTCAATGCCGCTCTGGAGGTCCAGCGTCTTTCCGGAGGCCACGGAGAGGCCCGTGTCCACCTCCAGGGTGTTTTTCTTCGGCGTTGCGTCCGAGGCGTCCGTGTTGGGCGCAACGGACACGGCGCTTCCGGCGTCCAGCAGGGCCTAGGCCTCCGCGTCCGTCAGCTTCATGCCCTTGGGCGGCGCGGGGGGAGGCGTGGGCTCGGGTTCCGGCGCGGGGGCGGGGGGATCGTCCCGGTCCCCGTCCCGGTCGTCGTTCTCCGGGGGGCGGGACGGCGTTTCCTCCTTGGGCGGCGTAGCGCCGCCGGGCCACTCCACGGGCTCAGGTTTCGCGGTCTGCCCCTGTTTCTTCTGGGCCTCCTGGATCTGCTCCAGCTCCTTGCCCAGCTCGTCCTCATCCCGGTCCTGCCGCTTCACCGCCTCGCCCAGGACCTCCGGCGTGGCGGTCTTCCCGCCGGGCATCCGGCCATCCGGGAGGCCCCCGGCGGTCTTGGCGATCTCCCTGGGGATATCCAGCCCCGTCTTCTCGGCGATTTTGTCGCAGAGGGGCATGTCCCGGATCACGTCCGTCAGGACGAAGCCCGGAATCTCCTCCACTGTAAGCTTTTGCAGGATGATGTCGCACTTGTCCCCCACCTTGTCCTGGGGGTAGACCACGCACTCCGCCACGTCGCCCCCGTGGAGCTCGGCGGTCTTCAATTGGCTGGTCACCGGGTCCGACACCACGCACTGGAGGGTCCCCTCCAGCAGGCAGATCGTGGTCCTCCAGCGGTCCTCCGTCTGGACCCAGCCGCTGGTCCCCCGGATGCCCACCACCATGGTGGAGGTGCTGACATTCAGGGTCTCGTCGTTCTCCAGCTCCTCGGCCACGTTGAAGAACAGGTTTCCCGACCAGAGGTTCACCTCCAGCAGCTTCCCGCTCTTCCGGACCTCCACCTCGCTGAGCGCGTCCTCCTTCAGGAGCTTCGTGTTGTCCAGGTTGATCCAGGCGTAGCTCTCCTCGCCCGTGGACACGTGGTAGCCGCTGTAGAGCCGCATCTTCTCCAGCAGGGTCAGCTTCTTCCCGCTGCCCTTGCTGACCTCCACGGTTCCCTCGGTCCTGGCCAGGCGGACGGCCGCGCCGGAGGCGTCCTCCGCCGCCAGGGCGGACCCCGCCAGTCCTGTCAGCAAGGCCAGGGCCAGGAGGAGGGATAGGATTTTTCGTGTCATGTCGGGTCTCTCCTTTGCCGCCCCGCCGGGGCCGTGATGGGGAGTCGATTCAGGGTTATTATACCATGCCGTGGAGACTTTTGTAAAGGATTGGAGGGACAGGGGGAGTGCCCAAACGCGCATTTTATCGGGGGATGGACCGTAGGGGCGGCTATCAGCCGCCCGTCCTCTTCAAACACCGGACTTCCCGGAGGACGGGCGATGGATCATCGCCCCTACAGAATGCCGGGGGAAATCAAACATCATAAAATGCGCGAATAGGACACCCCCCTCCAGCCACAAAAATACGGGAAAGGGCTTAGCCCTTTCCCGTATTCCGCATTCGCTTTTGTCCGGGGATCGCTCCCCGTTCAGACGCAGCGGTACAGCTTGCGGCTGTGGTTGAACATGCCGCCCTGGACCACGCTGCGCTTCCTCCGGCCGGACACCAGCCGGTTCATCACCTCGGCGGTTCGCTCCGCCCCCGTCCGGTTCTCATAGGAGACCTGGGGCTGGCTGCCGGACGCATACGCCGGTTTTTGAATCATACTACGCACCTCCTGTTCAAGCGTCCGCAAAGCGCCGTCCTCCGGCCCTTCGCGTCTTCCTTGAGGGTCTCTCTCCGTCCTCGGAGATTGGCGTTAGTATACCGATTTTCCAGCCCCTTGGCAAGCCGCAAACTAGGCAAACTTTTCCGCAACGGCCTCTCAAATTTATACTTATTGCATAAATTTTCCGTCTATTTTTCGACATTATGACGGAACTGTTAAGAGACGGCCACCCTCTCCCCCTCCGCCGCCGGGGGAGGCGGCGAAAAAAAACGCCCTTTTCCCGCCCTTCCCCCTACCATTTTTCCCGTGCATCTGATACAATGGGTTCCAATCCGCGGGGACCACCCCCGCCCCACCACCCACAAGGAGGCCCCCATGAGTGTCATTTACCATGCGCACACCCAAACCTTTCACCTGACCAACGGCGCCGTCAGCTACCTGATGAAGGTCCTGCCCAACGGGGCCCTGGGCCAGCTGTACTGCGGCCCCGCCATCCGGGACCGGGAGAGCTTCGACCATCTGCTGGAGATGAAGACCCGGCCCATGACCTCCTGCGTCTTCGAGGGGGACAAGCGCTTCTCCCTGGAGCACTGCAAGCAGGAGTACCCCGCCTACGGTTCCACGGACTACCGGCACCCCGCCGTCCAGCTCCTCCAGCCCAACGGCAGCCGGATCACCAACTTCGTCTACCACTCCCACGCCGTCACCCCCGGCAAGCCGCCCCTGGCGGGCCTCCCCGCCACCTACTGCGAGGCGGACGAGGAGGCCGAGACCCTGACCGTCCGCCTGTGGGACGAGGTCCTCCAGGTCTCCGTCTACCTCTCCTACACCCTCTTCGCGGACCACCCGGCCCTGGCCCGGTCCGCCAGGATCGTCAACGAGGGGCCCCTGGACCTCCACCTCACCGCCGCCGCCAGCCTCTGCCTGGACCTGCCGGAACGGGAGTACGAGTTCGTCCACTTCTCCGGGGCCTGGTCCCGGGAGCGCTATGTGAAGGTCCGCCCCCTGGAGCAGGGCATCCAGTCCGTGGAGTCCGCCCGGGGGAACTCCTCCCACAACCACAACCCCTTCTTCATGCTCCGCCGCCCCGGCACGGACGAGGACGCCGGGGAGGTCCTGGGCTTCGCCCTGGTCTACTCCGGCAACTTCCTGGCCCAGGTGGAGGTAGACACCTGGGACACCGCCCGGGTCACCCTGGGGATCAACCCCTTCGGCTTCGACTGGAAGCTGGCCCCCGGGGAGAGCTTCCAGACCCCCGAGGCCCTCCTGGTCTATTCCTCAGAGGGCATGAACGCCATGAGCCAGACCTTCCACCGGCTCTTCCGCAGCCGCCTGGCCCGGGGGGAGTGGCGGGACAGGCCCCGGCCCATCCTCCTGAACAACTGGGAGGCCACCTATTTCGACTTCACCGAGGACAAGCTGGTGGACATCGCCCGGGCCGCCCGGGAGGACGGCGTGGAGCTCTTCGTCCTGGACGACGGGTGGTTCGGGGCCCGGTCCGGCGACACGGCGGGCCTGGGGGACTGGCACGCCAACCCGGAGCGCCTCCCCGGGGGCATCCCGGGCCTGGCCCGGCGGATCGCCGCCCTGGGCATGAAATTCGGCCTGTGGTTTGAGCCCGAGATGGTCAACCGGGACTCGGACCTCTTCCGGGCCCACCCCGACTGGATCATCCGCGTCCCGGAGCGCCCGGCCTCCCATGGGCGGAACCAGTTCGTTCTGGACTTCTCCCGCCCCGAGGTGGTGGACTGCATTTACAGCCAAATGGCCAAGCTTCTGGAGGCGGCGGAGATCTCCTACATCAAGTGGGACATGAACCGCAGCATCACCGAGCCCTATTCCCCGGCCCTGCCGCCGGACCGGCAGGGGGAGCTGTTCCACCGCTACATCCTGGGGGTCTATGACCTCTATGAGCGGCTGACGGCGGCCTTCCCCCATGTGCTCTTCGAGTCCTGTGCCTCCGGCGGGGGGCGCTTCGACCCGGGGATGCTCTACTACGCCCCCCAGGCCTGGGCCTCCGACGACTCCGACGCCGGGGAGCGGCTCAAGATTCAATACGGGACCTCGTACTGCTATCCCCTCAGCTCCATCGGGGCCCACGTCTCCGCGGCCCCCAATCTCCAGGTCAACCGCACCGTCCCCCTGGCCACCCGGGCCAACGTCGCCGCCTTCGGCACCTTCGGCTATGAGCTGGACCTGAATCGCCTCACCCCCCGGGAGCGGGAGCAGGTCCGGGAGCAGATCGCCTTTGTGAAGCGCTACCGCCAGGTCCTCCAGTTCGGGGACTTCTACCGGCTCCGCTCCCCCTTCCAGGGGAACTTCACCGCCTGGATGGCCGTGAGCCCGGACCGGCGGACGGCCCT
>CAMXNV010000033.1 GCA_947245315.1 uncultured Oscillibacter sp.
GAGGGAGGGCTTGGCCCTCCCCTTTTCAAAGTATTAAAGGCGTTGTGTCTTCCTCACGGCAGGAATCATAAATCTTCCTGGTATGAATGCAAACCGCCTCGCGGATGCCTCTGAGGTCCTCCACGGGACCGGGCATGACTTTCTCAGGCATTGCAATACCTCCTAATAAGTAGCTGGCGAAGGACCGAAGTCCTTTCAATTCAGTGTATGCGCCGCCGCTCAGGAGGTGAAAGAGGCGCTACTCCGCCTCCTCCCGCAAAATCGAATACACGCAGTAGGAGTGTACCCGCCCGTTCTTATAAACGCCGTTCCGCATGGTTCCCTCACAGGTGAACCCCGCCTTTTCCAGCACCCGCCGGGAGCCCTGGTTGTCCGCAAAGGGCTCCGCGTAGATGCGCAGCAGGTCAAAGCGTCCAAAGGCCTCCCGGCAGATCTGCCTCACCGCCTCCGTCATGACGCCCTGCCCCCAGTACTCCTCCGCCAGCCAGTAGCCCAGCTCGGCGGACTTCTCATAGACGTCCTCCTGGAGAAAGACGCCGATGCTCCCGACGGCCCTGCCCTCTATGACAATGGCCCGGGAGAGCTGCCGCGCCTCGCTTTTCGCGATGCAGTCGTTCACAAACCAGGCCCCGTCCTCCGGGGTGTAGGGGCTGGGAAAGGCATTCCGCAGGTTCGCCGCGACCTTGGGATTGTCGGCCGCCTTGGCGATGGGACCCGCGTCCTCCTCCCGCCAGGGCCGCAAAAGAAAGGATGTCATAGCGCCTCCTTATTCATACTCCACCGTTCCGCTCTTCTGGTTCAGGATGCACACATAGCTGTTCCCCTGCCCCAGGGCCAGGGAGCGGCCATCCTCCAGGGTATAGGCGAAGGGACTGTTCCGGTCCTTCCGGCTCCACCGGATAGGGACGGTCTTGCCGCCGCAGAAGAAGAGGCCCTCTCCCTCCCCGGTGGTGTTGACCCGGAGGCGGCCCACGTCGTCCAGCACGGCCATGCCGGTTTTCAGCACCAGCACATTCACCGCGCTCACTTGGTCCCCGGTGCTGCCGTCCACGTGCTCCTTGCCGTACTGGCCCACCAGGTAGCGGCCCGAGGCGGCGTCGTAGTCAAAGGTCCCGGTCTTATAGCTGGAGAACCGGACCTGGACATGCTCCGCCGTCTCGCCTCCCGCCGGGGTTCCGTCCTCCGCAAAGGCCTGGAGGGAGCTCCAGCCGTCGGCGTGGGAGGTGGGGAATTTCTCCAGGTCCAGGTAGCCCTGGATTTTCTCGCCGGAGGTAATCAGGCTGTGCTCATAGCCGTTGTTCTTCCGCCGGTCCGGGTCCCGCCAGAAGATTTTTGCGTCCTCCCCGCCCCGGACGCCGTCCATGTGGTCCACCTTCCAGCTCCGCAGGTTGGCGTAGGCCTCCTGGCTGCCTCCGGCGTGGACGTACACCGCGTCGTGGCCCAGGGCCAGCTCCACAAAGTAGGGCCGGGCGGACCGGACGCTGCCCAGCACCTCAATGCCCTCCACCGTCTGGTACAGGGCCAGCATCCGGGTGATGCCCCCCTCCACCGGCACCTCATAAATCACGTCCGCCAGGGAGACGCCCAGCTGGGGCTGGGCGGCCTTGAGGTTGTTCAGCATAATGGCCACCGGCCTCCGGTCCTCGTACTCCGGCTCCATGGGCAGGCCCGTCAGGGGATTGGTCCCCGCGGGGACGTAGGGCTCCGGTTCCGGCTCCGGCTCGGGAGGCGGAAGGGGCTCCGTTTTCTCCTCCGGCTCCGGTTCCGCCGGAGGGGGCTCCTTCCCCCCGCAGCCCGCTAGGGCCAGGATGCAGAGAACCGCCAATACAAACGCAAGCGCTCTTCGTTTCATCACGCCGCCGCCTTTCTTCTCTAAAACTGTCCCTATGATACCAACCCAGGCGGAAGCCGTCAAGGTACTTTTCGCCCTTTTTCGACAAAGCTAAAAAATATGAAAAAAAAACCTTGCTTTTTGGAGCTTTCCCTGTTAAAATATAGGTCTGTACGGAAGGAGTTTTCCTGTCCGCATGAACGCAACGGCTAAAGGAGGTGTTTGGTTTGCCGAATATCAAGTCTGCCAAGAAGCGCGTCCTCATCGGAAAAGCGCGGAATGCCCGCAACAAGGCCACAAAATCCGATCTGAAAACTGCGATCAAAAAATTTGAGGCCGCCGCGGCGGAGGGCAATCGCACCGATGCCGATGGCTCTTACAGGGTTGCGGTGAAAAAAGTCGATCAGGCTGTGGCAAAGGGGGTTCTTCACAAGAACGCGGCCGCTCACAAAAAGAGCGCCATGACCCTGAAGCTCAACCGGCTCGGCTGATCCCCCACATATTCCCGGCGCATTGACGCTTCCGTGTGAACGCCCGGAGGCCGTCAGGCCAAAAGGGCATCCTTCCGGATGTCCTTTTTGTTTTGCCCTGACTCATGAAGGAGGTTCCCATGCCCATCTTTGACACCCACGCCCATTACGACTCCGGCGGCTTCAACGCCGACCGGGACCAGGTCCTTGCCGCTCTCCCCGCCGCCGGCGTGGGGCTGGTGGTCAACCCCGGCTGTGAGCTGGAGAGCTCCCGGGCGGCGGTCTCCCTGGCGGAGCGCTATCCCTTCCTCTACGCCGCCGCGGGCATCCACCCCTCCGACTGCGCCGGAACCGGCGAGGCGGAGCTTTCCGCCCTCCGGGCCCTGTGCGGCCACGAGAAGGTGGTGGCCGTGGGAGAGATCGGCCTAGACTACTATTGGAAGGACAATCCCCCGAGGGACTTCCAGCAGCAGGTTTTCCGGCGGCAGATCGAGCTGGCCATCGAATTGGACCTGCCCGTCATCGTCCACGACCGGGAGGCCCACGGGGACTCCCTGGCCATCGTTCTGAACTACCCGGAGCTCCGGGGGGTGTTCCACTGCTTCTCCGGCAGTCCCGAGATGGCGGAGGCCCTTTTAAAGCGGGGCTGGTACCTGGGCTTCGACGGGCCCATCACCTACAAGAACGCCCAGAAGGCCCCCGAGGTGGTGGCCGTCACGCCTCTGGACCGCATCGTGGTGGAGACGGATTCCCCCTATCTCTCCCCGGTGCCCTTCCGGGGGAAGCGGAACGACAGCCGGAACCTGCCCTATATCATAGAGAAGCTGGCGGAGTGGAAGGGTGTCACACCGGAGGAGATGACCCAAATCACCTGGCAAAACGGCCTCCACCTCTTCCCCCTACTTTTCTCGAGAGACTGTAACGACACTTGATTTTGCGTAGCAAAATCTTAGTGGAGTACGTCCCCGAAGGGGAAAAGCAGGCAAAAGAGCTTTAGCTCGCTCTGGGAGTCTGGCAATGCACCAGGCCGAAGCGACGGCAACGGAAGATTTGCTTGGAGGGTACAAGAATATGGTAAAGAAGTTTCTTCCCGCTTTGCTGGCGCTGGTGCTTTTGGCGGGCTGCGCCTCCCCTACCCCGGCGGAGCCGGAGCCCTTGCCGGAGGAGCCTCCGGCGGAAAAGGAAACGATCTCCCTGCCGGAGCCCCGGCGGCTGGAGCCTATCTCCGCCCCCGCCATCGTGACGGAGGGGCGGAAACCGGCGGAGGACTACGATTTGCCGCCCCTTCCCCGGGACACGGACTGGAGAACCTACCGAAATAACGCGGAGCGCTGGGTCACCGACGGCCCAAGCATCGCCGTCCTGGCGGAAGACCGGGAGGCGGACGCAGTTCTTTACGGTCTGCCCCTGTACGCCGACGCCTCCCAGGAAACCGCCCTCATCCGCTGGGGAGACAGCCTGGCGGAGTTCGACTGGGCGCTCTTTCCCGGTCCCAGCATGACCCTCCCTCAAATAGAGAGTCTGAATACCGGCCTCGGAGTGGAGAAGCTGGCCGTGATCTGTCAGGTGGGCTCCGGCACGGGGGTTTCCGTTGCGGAGCTGCATATCCTGGAAAAGGGCCCGGACGGAACCCTGACGGCTTACACTTTCCCTGAAAGCCTCTGGCAGGAGCAGCTTCCCGCCCTGTTCGGTGCCGCCGAGCTTGACGGCAGGACCTTCGCCATGCTGGGCTATGAGCTGGTGGAGTTCGATCATGCGCATGAGGGCCCGGAGCTGGACCTGACAACGGCTTCCTCCGGCATGATCGCATCTTTCTCCCTGGAGGACTGGGGTGGCCTCCGATTCCGGGGGACTTTCTGTCTGAGCCCGCCGGACAGTGCGATGCCCTGCTATGTGGCGAAGACCTCCGCCCAAATCGTCTACGAAGACGGCGTGTTCTCCCTGCAAGATTTTCACCTTTACAGCTATGACCAATAGGGAGATTTTCCATGAAAAAACGAATGCTTTCCCTGCTTCTCCTGCTGGTTCTGACCGGCTGCGCCTCCCCCGCCCCGGCGGAGCCGGATACCCTGCCCGAGGAGCCTCCGGCGGTCTCTGAGACCGGCTCTCTTCCCCCGCTGACCCCGCTGGCGGAGCTCACCACCCCCGCTGAGATCACGGAGGGCCGGGCTCCGGCGGAGGAATATCATCTGCCTCGCATCTCGCCCCTGGGCCCTTTCTCGGGCGACGATTTCCCGGTGCTGGCGGCGGAGCTGCCGGAGGCGGACGCCGCTTTCTACGGCCTCCAGTGGGACAAGGCCCTCATCCGCTGGGGAGACAGTCTGGCGGAGTTCAACTGGCCCTGGCTGACGCCCCAGCAGATTCTCCCCCGGCTCTACTGCTTCGATCTGGACGACGACTGGGAGGACGAGCTGATCGCCGTCTGCCACCCCGGCACCGGCACCGGGGTTTCCTACGACGAGCTGCACGTCCTGGAGAAGAACCCCGACGGGACCCTGACGGACTGCGCCCTTCCCTGGGAGTTTTTCAGAGAGGACCTGAGCGAAGCCATGTCCGTGGAGACGGTCTACGGGCGGACCTATTCCATCCTGGGCGCCGAGCTGACGGACATCACGGAGCTTTTGCAGGAGCAGGAGGAAGGGGACCCGGCGCACATCGAAGGGTTCCGCTTCGGGGACATCGTCAGTTTTGAGGTCATCCCGGAGCCCCTCTTTTACGGGGAGAGCCTCCGCTTCCGCGGGTCCGCCTGGCTGGACGGCGAAGGCTTCCATCCCACGCTCTCCTACGCGGCGGAGGTAAGCGCGTCGGTCCGCTATCAGGACGGCGTGTTCACCCTGACCCAAATCCATCTGAGCTAACGACAAATAAGGAGCGATATCCATGGAAAAAGGCTTTACCATCACCTATGAGTACGGGGAAAACCTGTACGTCAATGTGACGAACCGCTGCAACTTCAACTGTGAATTCTGCCTCCGGCACAACGGCCACGGCGGGAGCATCTACACCCATAACCTGTGGCTTACGCGGGAGCCCACCCGGGAGGAAATCCTGGCGGACATCGAGAACCGGGACCTCTCCCGGTACAAGCAGCTGGTCTTCTGCGGCTTCGGGGAGCCCAGCTATCGCATTGAGGACATCTGCTGGGTCATTGACCAGCTGAAGGCCAAGGGCAAAAAGCCCTTCACCCGCATGGATACCAACGGCACCGGGAGCCTGATTCACGGCCGGGATATCGCGCCGGAGTTCGCGGGCCGCTTCGACATGGTGTCCATCTCCCTGAACACGGACACGGCGGAGAAGTACGAGGGGCTGTGCCACCCAGTTCAGCCGGGGGCCTACGAGGCTATGAAGTCCTTTGCCAAGGAGCTGCGGCAGTACGTGCCCACCGTCATGATGACAGTGGTGGACACGATTCCCAAGGAGGAGATTGAGAATTGCCGGAGAATCTGCGAGGAGGAGATCGGCGCGGTTTACCGGGTCCGGGAATATATTGAGGATTAGGCAACAAAAAAGGGTCCTGCGCAGGACCAGGAAAGGAGTACGGCATGTTTCATTTAATCGGTTCCCTGATTATGGGAGCGCTGGTAGGCTGGCTGGCCGGGCTGCTGATGGATTCCGAGGGCAGTCTGCTCCGCAACATCATCATCGGGATCGTAGGCTCCGCCGTAGGGGGCGCGGTGTTCGGCCTGTTCGGCCTCCACGCCCACGGCTGGATCGGCGGCCTGATCGTCAATGTAGTAGGCGCGTGCCTGTTCATCTGGGTAGGCCGGGCGCTGTTTCGCTGAGAAACGGGCTTTCACCGAAGCTGGTGAAAGCCCGTTTTTCTTACAGCATTTGCAGCAGCTCAATCTGTTCTCCGGAGGGGCCGGTGAAGAACCAGTTCTGCACGCCGCCGAAGAGGCCCGGCAGCACCTTCTTCTCCGGCGTCAGGAAGGTCTCCACTCCCGCCGCCCGGACCGCCGCCGCGGCAGCGTCCAGATCGTCCACCAGAATGGCGAAGTGGGGAACATTCCCCTCCCCCATAGGCATGTCCCCAGGGCTCTGAATCAGCTCCAGGGTAATCCCTCCGAAGGCCACCAGGGCCAGCTTCTTCTCCCCCTCCGGCGTAGGCACCGCACCCCGGCCTTTCACCGCGCCGCCCAATCTCTCATAGAAGGCAATGCTCTCTTCGATATCCCGCGTGTAAACGGCCACATGGCCCAAGCCCAAAGCATGTTCGTTCATTTCCCATTCCCCCATAGCCAAGGAGGGACCCGAAGGCCCCTCCCCGCTCATTTTAAAATTCTGTGTAAGCGCATTAGCCCAGCTAAACTGCCAACCAGCCTTCCGCCCCTCCAAAAGAGAAGCCCCAAAAGCCTCCGCAATCACCAAGCCAAGTCGCCGTCGCTCCAGCCCGGATTATCTCCAGACCACCAGAGCGAGCTAAAGCTCTTTTGCCTACTTTTCCCCTTCGGGGACGTACTCCACTAAGATTTTGCTACGCAAAATCAAGTGTCGTTACAGTCTCTCGAGAAAAGTAGGTTAGCATTTTTCGAAGATGGTGGCTACGCCCATGCCGCCGCCGATGCAGAGGGTGGCCAGGCCCTTCTTGGCCTCGGGGCGCTTCTGCATCTCGTGGAGCAGGGTGACGATGATCCGCGCGCCGGACGCGCCCACGGGGTGGCCCAGAGCGATGGCGCCGCCGTTGACATTCAGCTTGGCGGGGTCGAAGCCCAGCTCCCGGCCCACCGCGATGGACTGAGCCGCAAAGGCCTCGTTGGCCTCGATCAGATCAATGTCGTCAATGGTGACTCCAGCCTTGGCCATGGCCTGACGGGAGGCGGGCACGGGGCCCACGCCCATGATCTTGGGATCCACGCCGCCCTGGCCCCAGCCGATGAGCTTCGCCATGGGCTTCAGGCCGTACTTCTCAACCGCCTCGCCGGAGGCCAAGATGATGGCCGCCGCTCCGTCGTTGATTCCGGAGGCATTGGCCGCTGTGACCCGCTGCTGGCCCTTGTCCTCGGTCTCCTTCTTTCCGGTGACCTCAAAGGTGTGGACCACCTCGGGGTTGGGGGACTCGGGGCCTACGGGGAACGCGCCGCGCAGCTTCGCGATGCCCTCGGCGGTGACGCCGGCCTTGGGGAACTCGTCCACCTTGAAGTCCACGACCTGCTTCTTCACCTTCACGGGGACGGGGACGATCTCGGCCTCAAACTTGCCGGCGGCCTGGGCGGCCTCGGTCTTCTGCTGGGAGGCGGCGGCGAACTCGTCCTGCTCCTGGCGGCTGATGCCCCAGATGTCATTGATATTTTCCGCCGTGGTTCCCATGTGATAGTTATTATAGGCGTCCCAGAGTCCGTCCTTAATCATGGTGTCCACCAGCTTCTTGTCGCCCATGCGGGCGCCCCAGCGGGCGTCCATGGAGGCGAAGGGAGCGGCGCTCATGTTCTCGGTGCCGCCGCAGACCACCACGTCGGCGTCCCCGGCCAGGATGGAGCGGGCGCCCTCGATGAGAGACTTCATGCCGGAGCCGCAGACCATGCCCACGGTGTAAGCGGGAACGGAGTAGGGGATGCCGGCCTTGATGGAGACCTGGCGGGCCACGTTCTGGCCCTGGGCAGCAGTGAGGATGCAGCCGAACATGACCTCATCCACGTTCTCTGGCGCCACGCCGGCGCGGTTCAGGGCCTCTTTGACCACAATCGCGCCCAGCTCCGCGGCGGGGGTGTTTTTCAGACTGCCGCCAAAGGAGCCGATGGCGGTACGGCAGCAGTTCACGACATAAAGATCTTTCATGATGTTCCTCCGTTTTGTAATATTTTGGCGGCTCGGCGGGCCGCCGGAGTCTCAACGGGCAAGGCGGGGAGCAGATTGCCAATTTTTTGACAAGCCGCGGACCGCCTTTTTCTGTGTATCATTATAGAGAGTTTTCCCCCTCCCGTCAATGGCCTTTCGTCAGGTTTTACAATTTCGTTAAATCTTTGACAAAATCGGGGCCGTTTTCGTCAAGGTGACGAATCGTCGGAAGAAATTCCGCTCTGCTCCGTCGCCGCCTCCGGCGACGACTCCGCCCGCTCCATTCCTTCCTCCTCCCTTCAAGAGGGGACTGACGTCCCCCCTTGAGCATTCCCCCTCCCCCTGCGGGGGGACGAGAGACGAAGGACGAAGGACGAAAGACGGGGGACGAAGGACGATAGATGAGAAAACGGCCGCTCCGCTGCTGCTCCTTTTTCTCTTGGAAAACTTTTCCGCTTTTGCATTTCGATGGCTACGACTCCTCCTTCCGGGACTCCCGCAGCTCTGTCAGGGCTTCGTCGAAGGCGGCGGCGTCCAGGACGTCGTAGGCCGGGGTGGTTTTTACAAGGGCGCCCTCCACCGCCTCTTGCAGAAGGCGGTCGAAGATTTCTCCGGTCTCCGCCTTGCCCTCCGGGGCCAGGCGGCGGAGGATGGAGAAGCCCTCCTCCGACTCCAATATGCCTGTGTACTGGCCCTCCTCCAGGGACCGGGCCGCCTCTTCCAGGGACTGGGGCAGGGTCCCGTCCCCCGGCAGCAGGGTGCGGGGACCCGCGCCGTCGTCTCCCTCCGCCGCCAGGAGGGAAAAAGCCGCCGCCGGGTCCTCCGCCCCGTTCAGGCGGGAGAATGCCTCTGCCGCCCGCTCCCGGGCCGCCTCCCGGTCCTCCCCTGCCTGGATGAAAATCCGGTCCACCGTCAGGCTGTCCGCCGTCCCCATGAGGGCTGAGAGCTCGCTGCCTTCCGTGAGGCAGAGGTCGTAGAGCTTGGCGTAGAGCATTCCCACCTCCGACAGCTCCTCCGCCCGGAGGCGGTCCAGGCCCAGGGCCGCCAGTTCCCGAAGATAGGCCTCCTCCCCGCCGTGGGCGGCGGACTGCTCCGCCCAGGTCTCCGCCAGGGCCTCCCGCTCCCGCTGGCTCAGGGCGCAGCCGTAGCGCTCCGCCCAGTTCTCCACCGTAGCGTAGAGGGCCGTGTTGGCCAGGGCCTGGTCCTTGGCGTACTCCGCCAGGGTGCCCCCGGGGACGGGGCTCTCCCAGTCCAGGGTCAGGCCGGAGTCCTTATACTTCTCCCGGACCTGGTCGCAGGTGAGGGCCAGCCAGTACAGGTAACGCCAGGCCGGGACCTCCCGCCCGTCCACCGTCAGCAGCACCAGGTCCTCCCTCAGCGCCGCCGCCCGGCCCAGCAGGGCCCCCTCCTCCTCTTCCCGCCGAAGGGCGCAGCCGCTGAGCCCCAGGCACAGGGCCAGCGCCAGGGCCGTGATCCGTTTCCCCATTGCTCCCACTCCTCCCATAAGGTTGTCCGCAACATTATATGGGAGGAAACCGGCGGATATGACGGGCGAAGTTATTTCGGAGGTTCTTCTAAAATCTCCTTCCGCTTCGGTAGCACTCGCAAAACAGGGCCTTCATCCTGGAGATACAGCTCTTCGCAGTCTCTCTGAGCTTCAATCAAAATTTGAATCGCCTTTTCTGTCTCCCGGACCATCTTCAAGTATAATTCTTTATAATCTGCCATGTTCATCACCTCTGCCTCTATTTTAGGACATATTGTCCAAAAAAGCAATAGCCTGTCAAGTCCCGTTTATACTTGGTTCCGGGTGATGCTGTATGAACCTGCGGATACGGGACCTCCGGGAGGACGCGGACCTGACCCAGAAGGAGGTGGCCGGGGCCCTCTGCTGCGACCAGAGCCTCTATTCCAAGTACGAGCGGGGCGAGCGCCCCCTTCCCCTGGAGCTGGCGGACCGGCTGGCCGACTACTACCACACCAGCGTAGACTATCTCCTGGGCCGCACGGAGGTCCGGGCCCCCTATCCAAAAAAGAAGCCCTGACGCCGGAAGAGACGGCGCCGGGGCTTCTTTTATTCTCCCTTGACGGCGAGCTGCAAATCCTCCACCAGCTCCATGGCGCACTCCAGGGCGTCCGCCCCGGGCTTCAGCTTCAAGGTCAGGGCCGGGTCCTCCCCGGCGGCCACGGTGAGGCGCTGGCGGTACTTGTGGAGTCCGCAGACCCGCACCACCGCCTCCGGGCGGAAGACCGCCAGCTGGAAGCGCAGCACGTCCCGCTTCTGAGTGATGTCGGACACCCCCGCCTTGGCCGCCGCCGCCCGGAGCAGGGCCACGTCCAGCAGGGCCAGCACCGGCTTGGGGGCCTCGCCGTAGCGGTCCAGCAGCTCGTCCAGCAGGTCCGACGCGTCGTCGTTGGACCGGATGGCGGCGATGCGCCGGTAGAGGTCCATCCGCTGCTCCGGGGAGGAGACATAGCGCTCCGGGATGTTGGCGTTCACCGTCAGGTCGGCGGAGCACTCCGTCTCCACCGGCTTGGCCTCGCCCCGCTCCTCCAGCACCGCCTCCTCCAGCAGCTTCAAATAGAGGTCGTAGCCCACGCTCATCAGGTATCCGGACTGCTCCGGCCCCAGCAGGTTCCCCGCCCCCCGGATCTCCAGGTCCCGCATGGCGATGCGGAAGCCGGAGCCGAACTCCACGTACTCCCGGATGGCGGACAGGCGCTTGGCCGCGATCTCCTGGAGGACCTTGCCCTTCCGGAAGGTCAGGTAGGCGTAAGCCCGCCGGGCGCTGCGGCCGATGCGGCCCCGGATCTGGTGGAGCTGGGCCAGGCCCATCCGGTCCGCGTCCTCAATGATCAGCGTGTTCACATTGGAGATGTCGATTCCCGTCTCTATGATGGTGGTGCAGACCAGCACGTCCGCCTCCCCCTCCACCATGGCCCGCATGACGGAGGACAGCTCCTGTTCCCCCATCTTGCCGTGGCCGGTGACCACCCGGGCCTCCGGCCCCAGCAGCTTCTGGATGCGGGAGGCGGTGAGGTCGATGCTCTCCACCCGGTTGTGGAGGTAGTAGACCTGGCCGCCCCGGCCGAGCTCCTTCCGCATGGCGTCCTCCAGGATGGCCCAGTCGTGCTCCAGCACATAGGTCTGGACCGGCTGGCGGTCCGCCGGGGGCTCCTCGATGGCGGACATGTCCCGCAGGCCCGACAGGGCCATGTTCAGCGTCCGGGGAATGGGGGTGGCGGAGAGGGTCAGCACGTCCACCTGGCGGCTCAGCTCCTTCAGCCGCTCCTTGTGGCTGACGCCGAAGCGCTGCTCCTCGTCGATGACCAGGAGCCCCAGGTCCTGAAAGGCCATGTCCTTTTGCAGCAGCTTGTGGGTGCCGATGAGCAGGTCCACCCGGCCCGTCCGGGCGGCCTCCAGAATCCGCTTGGCCTCCTTGGGGGGCGTGAACCGGGAGAGGACCTCGATCCGCACGGGGAAGTCCCGGAAGCGGCCCATGGCCGTGGCGTAGTGCTGCTGGGCCAGCACCGTGGTGGGCACCAGGAGGGCGGCCTGCTTGCCGTCCAGCACGCACTTCATCACCGCCCGGAGGGCCACCTCCGTCTTGCCGTAGCCCACGTCGCCGCAGAGGAGCCGGTCCATGGGCCGGGGCTTCTCCATGTCCTTCTTGATCTCCGCCACGGCCCGGAGCTGGTCTTCGGTCTCCGGGTAGGGGAAGGACTCCTCAAACTCCCGCTGCCAAGGGGAGTCCGGGGAGAAGGCGAAGCCGGGGCGGCGCTGGCGCTCGGCGTAGAGCTTGGTCAGGCCCTTGGCCAGGTCCTTCACGGCCCTCTTGGCCCGGGTCTTCTGCTTGGTCCACTCCGTTCCCCCCAGCTTGTTCAGCTTCTGCCGGGGCTCGCCGTCCTCCCCGCCTCCGATATACTTGCTCACCAGGTCCAGCTGGGTGGCGGGGACATATAGGCAGTCCCCCCCGGCGTAGTCGATCTTGATATAGTCCTTCTCCACCCCGTCCACGGGCATCCGCTGGATGCCGGCGAAGCGGCCCACGCCGTGGTGGGTGTGGACCACCAGGTCCCCGGGCTTCAGATCCGTGTAGGACTGGATTCTCTGCCGGTTGGACTCCCTCTTGGGCCGGGCCCGCCGCCGGGCGGGAGCCGTCAGCTGGCCCTCCGTCAGCACGGCCAGCCGCAGGGCCGGCCACTCGCACCCGGCGGACAGGGCCCCCACCGTGATCCGCAGCTCCCCCAGGGCGGGCATGGCCGTCCCCTTCAAGTCCAGGGCGGCGGGGATGCCCCGCTCCCGCAGGAGGTGGTGGAGGTTCTGGGCCCGGGCCTCCCCCCCGCAGAGGAGGAGGACGGCGCTGCCGGTCTCCCGGTACTGCTCCAAATCCGTGACGGCGGTCTCCAAACTGCCGCCGTAAGAGCTGAGCTGCCGGGCGTTGACGCTCAGCAGCCCCCGGGGGGCATAGGGATAGCGGGACGTGGGCAAAGCCCCTGCCATGAGGACGGGAAAAGCCTCCAGGGCGGCGTAAAACTCCTCGGCGGAGAGGAGGAGCTTGGCGTAGTCCCCCGCCAGAATCCCCGCCTCCAGCAAAGCCTCCAGATCCTGGCGGCTCTGGAGAAGAGTCCCCTTCACCCGCTCGTCCACCCGGCCCGCCTCGCAGAGCATCACCAGGGCGTCCGGGGGCAGGTAGTGGACCCCGGCGGCGGCCTCGGGATACACGGCGGCCAGGTAGCGGTCCATCCCCTCGGGGACGGAACCGCTTTTCAGCCGCTCCCCGTCCTCCCGGAGCCGGGAGGGGGCGGCCCCCCGCTTCTCCAGCCGGTCCGCCAGGCGCAGCAGCTTCTCCCCCAGGCCCTCCAGGCCCCCCTCCGCCTGCCGGGGCAGCACCTCGGCGGCGGGCAGCAGCAGAGCGGCCTCCACATTCTCCGTCCGCCGCTGGGTGCCGGGGGCAAAGGCCCCCATGGAGTCGATCTCGTCGTCGAAGAACTCACAGCGGACCGGCCGCTCCATCAGCGGGGAGAACACATCCAGGATTCCCCCCCGCAGGGCGAACTGGCCCACGCCCTCCACCTGCTGGCAGCGGGTGTACCCGGCGGCCAGCAGCCGGTCCGCCAGCCCGGCCAGGTCCCGGCGCTCCCCCACCCGCAGCGTCACCGCCAGGGAGCGCAGCAGCTCCGGGGGCAGGGTCCGGGCCATCAGGGCGTCGGCGGTGGCCACCACCGCCCGGGGGGCCTCCTCCTGGCTCAGCGCATAGAGAGCCGCCAGGCGGCCCCGCTCCCACTCCCGGGAGGCCACGGCCCCCGGGCGGAGCTGCCACTCCCGGGCCAGCAGCACCACCGGGGGCTGCTCCAGCAGGGTCTCCAGGTCCCCCGCCAGCTGGCGGGCCTCCCCCTCGTCGCCGCAGACGAAGACCGCCGGGCGCTTGGCCGCCGCGGCCACCGCGGCCCCCAGGCAGGCCCGCTGGACCGGCTGGAGCCCCGTCACCGCGGCGGGGCAGCCCCCCTCCTCCACCCGGCGGAGGAGCTCCGCCGCCTCCGGCAGCGTGATGAGTTTTTTCAAAAACTGTCTCA
>CAMXNV010000034.1 GCA_947245315.1 uncultured Oscillibacter sp.
TCTCCATGCCCTCCGGGGTGTTCAAGCCCTACGCCGGGGTGTCCACCGGGGTGCTCGTCTTCACCAAGACCGGCCACGGCGGGACGGACAAGGTGTGGTTCTACGACATGCGCTCCGACGGGTTCAGCCTGGACGACAAGCGGACCCAGGTGACGGAGAACGACATTCCGGACGTGGTGGCCCGGTTCCACAGCCTGGCGGAGGAGGAGCGCCGGGAGCGGACGGAGCAGTCCTTCCTGGTGCCCAAGGCGGAGATTGCGGAAAATGGGTATGACCTCTCGATTAATAAGTACAAAAGGACGGAGTATGTGCCGGTGGAGTATCCGCCTACCAGCGAGATCTTCGCGGAGCTGCGGGAGCTGGAGCGGCAGATCCAGAAGGGGCTGGAGGAGCTGGAGGGGATGGTTTGATGGCGAGGTTGGATGAACTTTGCGTAAAGGCGTCCTCTAACATAGCGCAAAAGGACCTGGAGCACAACAACGGCGACTATCCCATTTTTGGAGCCAGCGGATTGATTAAGTACGTAGATTTTTACCAGCAGGAACAGCCCTATATCGCCGTCGTTAAAGACGGGGCAGGTGTGGGGCGGGTTATGAGGTTGCCGGGGAAATCGTCTGTCATTGGAACGATGCAATATATCATTCCAAACAAAGGTGTCAGTATTCCCTATTTGGCTTATGCTATGGAGCACATGAACCTGGCGCGATACTATACCGGCGCAACAATTCCGCATATTTATTTCAAGGACTACGCCCGAGAATCATTGCGGGATCATAGCGTAGAAGAACAGAGCCATATTGCGTCTGTGCTGGATCGGATTACGCAGCTGATCTCTCTCCGAGAGCAACAGTTGGCCAAGCTGGACGAGCTGGTCAAGGCGCGGTTTGTGGAGATGTTTGGGGACATCGTCGAAATCGTACCACTGTCACATTATATTGCATCTCTTTCAGCAGGCAAAAGTCTCGCCGGAGAAGAAAAATGTACGAATAAAGTGCTGAAAACAGGAGCAGCCACTTATAACGAATTTGATCCTACGCAAGTCAAAAATTTGCCAATTGACTATATACCCCCAGTGGAACATCTGATAAATACAGGTGATGTAATCATCAGCAGAATGAATACTGCCGAGTTAGTTGGTGCAACTGCATATGTTTGGGAAGCCCCTCTAAATACCTATCTTCCAGACAGATTGTGGAGGGCAGAATTAAAAAGCGATGTATCTCCTATTTTTATCTGGCAATTGCTCATTCAAAAAGACACCAAAGAAAATATTCGTAAAATTGCATCCGGAACAAGTGGGAGTATGAAAAATATTTCTAAATCAGGGCTATTAGGTATATATGTAAAAAAAATCAGTAGTAGCCAACAATCTGCATTTTCAAATTTTGTCGAGCGGATTCATAAACAAAAGTTGACAATCCAGCAGAGCTTAGATAAACTAGAGATGTTAAAAAAATCGCTGATGCAGGAGTACTTTGGGTGAACCCTCTCCGCCCCAGTGTGCGCACTGGGGCACCTCTCCCAAAGGGAGAGGCAAGGCTTGGCTCCCCCTCTGGGGGAGCTGTCACCGCAGCAGGCGGTGACTGAGAGGGCGTCCCCCCGGAGGCCAACAATGTCCGTAAAGAAAAACAATCAAATGCTTCCCCGCGCGAAAGAACTGCGCCGCAGTATGACTTCCCAAGAACGAAAACTCTGGTATCTTTTTTTGCGGGAATACCCAGTTAAAATATATAAACAACGCATAATTGATTCCTTTATTGTTGACTTCTATTGCGCGTCCGCCAAATTGGCAATTGAATTGGACGGTTCCCAGCACTACACAAAACAGGGTCAGGCCTATGATGCGGAACGCAGTGCCTGCCTCGCCCGATATGGCTTAACGATACTCCGTTTCACAAATACGGACGTTGACAAACATTTTGCTCTGGTTTGCGACACTATCCACACTGCTATTCAAGAGAGGACAATAGGTGACCCACCATGACCAACTTCGACCACCTCCTCCCCGACCCTGACTTTGCCTCCTTCGCCCCGGCGGCGGTGGCGGCGGAAAAGATCTACCAGATTTCCCCCGCCGACTGCGTCCTGACCTGCCGCCGCTGCCTGGAGGCCGCCGTCAAATGGATGTACTCCGTGGACGCCGGCCTCACCCTGACCTACGACAAGCGCCTGGCGGTGCTCATGGACGGCGGGGACTTCCGGGAGATCGTCGGGCCGGACCTCTGGAGGCGGCTGAAGCTGATCCGCACCCTGGGCAACAGCGCCGCCCACGACGGCGGCAAAAAGCTCACCCGCCCCCAGGCCGCCCTCTGCCTGGAGAACCTTTACGTCTTCCTGGACTTCGTATCCTACTGCTACGGCAGGGACTACATAGAGCGCCCCTTCGATCCCTCCCTTCTTGCCTCCCCCTCCGGGGGAGGTGGCGCCGCCGCGGGCGGTGACGGAGAGGGCGTCAAAAGCGCCCCCGAGGTGGACCTGGAGGCCCTCATCGAGGAGAACAAGGCCCTCAAGGCCCAGCTCACCGCCCGCCGGGAGGAGCAGCAGCTCACCTACGTCCCCAAGCCCCTGGACCTCTCCGAGTACGAGACCCGGAAGATCTACATCGACGCCATGCTCCTGGACGCCGGGTGGACCGAGGGCAGGGACTGGCTCAACGAGGTCCCCCTCTCCGGCATGCCCAGCAAGAGCGGCGAGGGCCGGGCGGACTACGTCTTCTACGGCGACGACGGGAAGCCCCTGGCCCTGCTGGAGGCCAAGCGGGCCTGCGCCGGCGTGGCCCAGGGCCGCCAGCAGGCCAAGCTCTACGCCGACATCCTGGAGCGGCAGCACGGCCGCCGCCCGGTGGTCTTCCTCTCCAACGGCTTCGAGACCCGCATCCTCGACGGGCGCTATCCCGAGCGGAAGGTGGCCGGGGTCTACTCCAAGCGGGACCTGGAGAAGCTGGTGAACCTGCGGTCCATGGGGCGGAGCCTCTCCGGCGCGGAGGTGAACAAGGCCATCGCCGGGCGCTATTACCAGGAGGCGGCCATCCAGGCCGTCTGCGAGGCTTTTGACCGGCGGAACCGCCGGAAGGCCCTGCTGGTCATGGCCACGGGCTCCGGGAAGACCCGGACGGTCATCGCCCTGTGCGACGTGCTTCTGCGGCACGGGTGGGTGAAGAACATCCTGTTCCTGGCGGACCGGAACGCCCTGGTCACCCAGGCGAAGCGGAGCTTTGTCAAGCTGCTGCCGGACCTGTCCGTCACCAACCTCTGCGAGGAAAGGGACAATTATACGGCTCACTGTGTCCTGTCCACCTACCAAACCATGATGAACTGCATCGATGGGGCGGCGGATGAGCGGGGCAAAATTTTCACCTGCGGCCATTTCGACCTGGTCATCTGCGATGAGGCCCACCGCTCCATCTACAACAAATACAGGGATATCTTCACCTACTTCGACGCCCCCCTGGTAGGCCTCACCGCCACGCCCAAGGACGAGATCGACAAAAATACCTATGAGATCTTCGAGCTGGAGAGCGGCGTGCCCACCTATGGCTACGACCTGGCCCAGGCGGTGGACGACGGTTTCCTGGCGGATTTTCTCTCCGTGGAAACCACGCTGAAATTCCCGGAGGAGGGCATTGTGTACGACAAGCTCTCCGACGAGGACAAGGCCACCTATGAGGAGACCTTCAGCCGGGACAGCAACCTGCCGGACAGCATCCCCTCCTCCGCCCTGAACCAGTGGGTCTTCAACGAGGACACCATCCGCCAGGCCCTCCACATCCTCATGACCAACGGCCTGAAAGTGGACTACGGAGCCAAGCTGGGCAAGACCATCATCTTTGCGAAAAACCATGACCACGCGGAAAAAATCCTGGAGGTCTTCGGCAAGGCCTACCCGGAGCTGCCGGGCTTCGCCGCCGTCATCGACAACCGGACGGAGTACGCCCAGGCGGCCATCGACGAGTTCTCCGAGGCGGGGAAGCCGCCCCAGATCGCCATCTCCGTGGACATGCTGGACACGGGCATCGACGTGCCGGAGATTCTGAACCTGGTCTTTTTCAAGAAGGTCATGAGCCGGGCCAAGTTCTGGCAGATGATCGGCCGGGGGACCCGGCTGTGCCCGGGGCTCATCGACGGGGCGGACAAGAAAAAATTCTACATCTTCGACTTCTGTGGCAACTTCGAGTTCTTCCGCATGAGCAAGGGCAAAGCCGCCCCCGCCCAGCTGTCCCTGCCGGGGGCGCTGTTCAGGCTGAAAGCCCAGATTGTCCTGCAATTGCAGGAGCCGGAGTTTCAGACGGAGGAGCCGGCGGCCTTCCGGGCGGCGCTGGCGGCGGACCTGGTCCGCAAGGTAAACGAGCTGAACCGGGAGAACTTCGCCGTCCGGCAGCACCTGAAATACGTGGAGCGCTTCTCCAAGCCGGAGGGCTTCGCCGCCCTCACCTACGAGGACACGCTGCACATAGAGGAAGAGCTGGCCCCGCTGATCCAGCCGGACCCGGAGAATCCCAAGGCGCTGCGCTTCGACGCGCTGCTCTACGGCCTGGAGCTGGCCCTCCTGGCGGGGAAGCCCTGCGCCCGGGCCCGGGGGGACCTGCTGGGGAAGGTCCGGGCCCTGGCGAAGCTGTCCAGCATCCCGGAGGTGGCGGCCCGGGCGGAGCTCATGGACCGGCTGCTGCACACGGATTTTCTGGAGTCCGCCGGAGTGGGCGAGCTGGAGCGGATCCGGACGGAGCTGCGGGACCTGATGAAGTACGTCTCCCCCGAGCATCTGCGCTATGACACGAATTTCAACGATGAGATTCTGTCCATCGAGTGGCGGAAATCCGAGCTGGAAAACGACGACCTGAAAAACTACAAGGCCAAGGCAGAGTTCTACCTCCGGCAGCACCAGGACGAGGCCGCCGTCGCCAAGCTCAGGGGCAACATCCCCCTGACGGAGGCCGACGTCGCCGCCCTGGAACGCATCCTTTGGAGCGAGGTAGGCACGCGGCAGGAATACGAGGCGGAGCTGGGGGCCAAGCCCCTGGGGGAGTTCGTCCGGGAGATCGTGGGGCTGGACATGAGCGCGGCCAAGGCGGCCTTTGCGGAGTACCTGAACGGCTCCAGCCTGGACAGCCGCCAGATTTATTTCGTCAACCAGATCGTGGAGTACATCGTCCGCAACGGCCTGATGAAGGACCTGTCGGTCCTCCAGGGCCCGCCGTTCACCGACAAGGGCAGCGTGGTGGAGGTGTTCTCGGATCTGGGCGTCTGGCTGGGTATCCGGAAGGTGATCGAGGGGATCAACCGAAATGCCCTGGTATAGCGAAAGGGAAACGCATGGGCGCTCTGCGGCCCGGCGGAAGCGGGGGGAAGGAATCGTATGACGGTGCGGCTGGACGCGCTTTGCAGGAAAGCGTCCTCCAACGTTGCCCAGAAGGACCTGGAGCAGCGAGACGGCGCCTATCCCATTTTCGGGGCCGGAGGGCTGATTAAATACGTGGACTTCTACCAGCAGGAGAGGCCCTATATTGCGGTCGTAAAGGACGGAGCCGGGGTGGGCCGGGTAATGCGGCTGCCGGGGAAGTCGTCCGTCATCGGGACCATGCAGTATATTCTTCCCAACGAGGGCGTCAGCGTTTCCTACCTGGCCTATGCCATGGAGCACCTGGACCTGGCCAGGCACTGCACCGGCGCGACCATTCCGCACATCTATTTCAGGGACTATGGCCGGGAAACGCTGCGGAGCCACAGCCCGGAGGAACAGCGCCGCATCGCGGCCGTGCTGGACCAGGCCGTGGGGCTGGCGGTCCTTCGCAGGCGGCAGCTTGATAAGCTGGATGAGCTGATTCGGGCGCGGTTTTTTGAGATGTTTGGGGACCCAATTGCAAATTCCAAAAATTTGCCCGTCAAACGCCTCGTGGATGTGGTTACGCTGCAAAGAGGCTATGACCTGCCGGTGCAAAACAGAAACGCGGACGGCAGTATCCCCGTCTATGGCTCCAATGGGATACTGGGGCATCATGGCGAGGCAAAATCGTCGAATGGCGTCGTCACCGGCCGCTCAGGGACAATCGGGAGGGTATACTATTGTAAAGGGCCCTTTTGGCCGCTGAATACCACGCTTTTCTCTGTGGAAACATATGGCAATGATATTGTTTATCTCTCCTATTTGCTCAGTTACTTTGGTCTGGAGCGCTTCCATGACGGCACCGGGGTCCCAACGCTGAACCGTAATGTCATTCATAAAGAGAAGATCATCGACGTGCCGGTTTCCCGGCAAGCCGTGTTTTCCTCTTTCGTTCAGCAGATCGAGCAATTGAAGCTGTCCATCCGGCAGAGCTTGGCCCAGCTGGAGACATTAAAAAAATCCCTGATGCAGCAGTACTTCGGCTGACGCCGGGCCAAGAAAAAATTACCGGCGGAAAAACGGCATATTCGCGCCTTTTCGAGTCAAACTATGCTCGCGATACCCAATCACCCACGTTTGATTTGATGAAAAGGAGAGATTCAATTATGTCTAGCAAGAACACCAACAAGCTCAATGTCCCCGAGGCCCGGAGCGCCATGGATAAGTTCAAGATGGAGGCTGCTTCTGAGGTGGGCGTCAACCTGAAGGAAGGCTACAACGGCGACCTGACCAGCCGCGAGGCCGGTTCCGTCGGCGGCCAGATGGTCAAGAAGATGATCGAGTCCTACGAGAAGTCCCTGTAACTTCCCGCTGGAACAAAGGGGGAGAGGCAGCCGCCTCTCCCCCCCTTCTTATACCTCACCGCAGCAAAATCGGCTGTATCTGCTCCCCCCGAAGGGCAGCGTCCACGGTCTCCGGCAGCTTCGAAAAGTCCGCCACCAGAGAACTGGGCTTCTGCTCGGCATTATCCTGCCCGAAGGGCACAAAATAGTAATTCCGCCGGACCAGCAGCTCGCCGATGTTCCGGGCGCCCGCCGCCAGCCCGTCGTTGCTGGACACCGCCACCACCACCGGCCTGCCGTTCCGCAGGTGGGACTTGGCGGCCATGGTCACCGACGTGTCCGCGATGCCCGCCGCCAGCTTGGCGATGGTGTTCCCCGTGGCCGGGGCGATCACCAGCACATCCAGCAGCCCCTTGGGCCCGATGGGCTCCACCGACGGGATATCCAGCAGCGCCTCGTTCCCCGTCAGGTCCTCCAGCCGCTCCAGCAGGTCCTCCGACGTGCCGAAGCGGGTATCCGTAAAGGCGGAAATCTCCGAGACGATGGGAATCACCGTCTCGTAAATCTCCGTCAGCGCCTCCAGCGCCTTCAGCACCCTCTCGTGGGTGCAGAAGGAGCCGCAGACCGCAAAACCGACCCGTTCCTTGCGCATACAGGTCACCTCATTCTTCCAATAAGATGTAATAAACCGCGTCCCGGATGGCCGCCGCCGCAGAGCGGGGCGCCAGCCGCCCCGGCAGGGACCGGGCCCAGAGGACCTCCGGGCCTCCCTCCGCCGCCTCAATGCCCCGGACCGAGGCCAGGTCGATCAGCAGGCAGTCCCGGGGCAGCTGAGCCGTCAGCGGCTCTGTCAGGACGGGGAAGGGGACCGTGTTGAACACCGCGCCAAAGCCCGCCAGATGGCCGTCCAGCCCGCCGGTCTCCAGGGCCCGGTAGCCGTAGGCCCGGATCCAGGCCAGGTCCTCCGGTTTCCGGGCGGTGGCGGTGACCCGGGCCCCCAGGCCCTGGAGCCGGTGGCACAGCAGCTTGCCGATCCGGCCAAAGCCGGTCACCAGGCAGTCCAGGCCCAGCAGGGTCCGGTCCAGGTGCTCCAGGGCGGTCTGGACCGCGCCCTCGGCGGTGGCGGCGGCGTTGGCCACCGCCAGCTCCTCCCGGAGGAAATAGTCCTCCACCGTCAGGCCCAGGCTCTCGGCCTCCCGTTGCTGCTGGGGGCGCACCTGGCCCGCCAGGACGCGCTGCCGGGGACGGAGGCGGCGGAAGAGCTCCAGCGTGGGCACCGCCCCCTCCTCGCAGTTCAAAACGCCGTCGCCCTTGCAAAGCGGCAGCGGCAAAATGACCACACCGGCGGAGGCGGCCCGGTCCAGGGACCCGGCCCCCGGGCCCTTCCAGCGCTCCAGGCCGTAAGTACAAACGTCGTGGCCGTCCCCGGCCAGCAGCCGGGCCAGCTCCGCCTGGCGGCGGTCCCCGCCGATGACGCCAAAGGTCTTGTTCATCTCAACACTCCCCCTCGCTTCATGGTATGGCCGGGGAGGGAAATGGGTGATTGTCTTTTTCCGCCGGGTGTGGTATAGTCAAGGCACTTGAAAAACGCAGGCCGCGTCTCTCATCCGCCGGGCGGGGCCTGCATGAAAGGATCGGAAGCCATGAAATACGCCTATCTTCTCTTCGACGCGGACGACACCCTCTTCGATTTCCCCAAGGCCTCCTCCCGGGCCTTTGAGGCCATGTGCCGCGCCCACGACATTCCCTACACGCCGGAGGTCTACCGGCTCTACCACGAGATCAACCTGGAGCTCTGGGCCGCCTTCGACCGGGGGGAGGTCTCCAAGGAGTACGTGACCCTGGAGCGCTACGTCCGCTTCTTCAGGGCCCTGGCGCTGGACCGGGACCCGGCGCAATGCAACCGGGACTACCTGGCCGCCATGGGAGAAGGGGTCTATCCCCTGCCCCACGCCGAAGCGGTCTGCCGGGAGCTGAAAGCCCGGGGGCACCGGATGTACATCGTCACCAACGCCGTGGCCTCCGTCCAGCGGAGCCGCCTCCGGGGCAGCGTGTTCGCTTCGCTGTTCGAGGCCGCCTTCATCTCCGAGGAGGCCGGGGCCGCCAAGCCCAGCAAGGCCTATTTCGACTATGTGCGGCGGCAGCTCCCGGGGATGAGGTCGGAAAACACCCTGGTCATCGGGGACTCCCTGGCCACGGACATCCGGGGGGCCAACAACGCCGGGCTGCCCTGCTGCTGGTTCAACCCGTCCGGAAAGCCCCGGCAGGAGGGGCTCCGGGTGGATTATGAGATTCGCGACCTGCGGGAGCTGCTGGAGATTGCCTGAGGCAGGGCGTTTAATAAAGGCAAAAGGAAAGGGGGGACCGCATAAGCGGTCCCCCCTACAAGCCGGTGCTTTGGCAGGCGTACCAATCTCCTGCATCTCTCGGGTCTCCCCTGTCCTTACCGTCGGCGTGTGGCCGGTACGAAATCTACCACCTCAAAGCACTGGCATATCCTATGCTTATTATAGCCTCTTTATCCCCGTTTGTAAAGCACGATTTTATTTCGAATCACCCGTTCCCACTCCTTTTCCCGGATTTTCAGGAAGGTTATAACGGAATTCTTGTAGCTCGGATTATCCGCCGGGGCCGCCAGGCGCAGGGTCAGCCTGAAATACTCCCCCGCCTCCTCGACTCTCTTCATCACCAGAGCCGTGTCCGGCCGTGTATCCTTCACAATATAGTCCGGTGCCAGGATCATCTGAGGGATGTAGCTGAAAAACCGTTCGTAGTCCCCGGGATGGCGCGCCCGGATATGGGCAATCCGCTCCTCTGTGATAATGACCTCCCGGGTCCGGAGGTCCGGCGTAACACATCGGTAAATCTCCAGGTCCAGGTCACACAGCTTCCGCGCCCCGCGCTTTTTCCGCTCCTCGCTCATGGCTTCTCCCCGCGCCCCCTTCGTTGGAGCCCTCCCAGCAGGGCCTCCCGCTCGTTGGGCAGCGCGCCGTCCACCACCTGGCCCAGGAGCCAATCCAGGGCCTCCCCCACCGCCGGGCCCGAGAGGCCCAGGGCCAGTAGGTCCCCGCCCCTCACCGCCAGCTGCCGCAGGGAAAAACAGGCGTCCTCCGCCAGGAGCTTGTCCAGAATCGCCTCCCCCTCTTGAATCTCGGCCTGGCGTCCCCGGTAGGCCGGGGCCTGGGCCAGGTTGTCCGCCCGTTTCAGGGCCAGCAGCAGCCGCAGGTCCGCCTCCCCCAGGGCCCGGAGAGCCCGGCGGACTCCCTTGTCCGTCCGGGGGATGTCCCGGTCGTGCCACTCTACCAGCCGCACCACCCGCTCCCGGAACTCATTGGGGAACCGCAGCCGCCGGAGCATGGCGTCCGCCAGGGCGACGCTGGCCTTGGCGTGGCCGTAGAAGTGGCCCACTCCCTCCCCGTCCAGGGTGAAGGTGGAGGGCTTTCCCACGTCGTGGAGCAGGGCGGCGCACCGGAGCTCCGGCACAGGGGGCACGTTGGCCAGGGCCGTGACGCTGTGAATCCAGACGTCGTAACAGTGGTGGATGTTCCGCTGGTCAAAGCCCACCATGGGCAGCAGCTCCGGCCAGAAGACGCCCAGGACCCGGGGGTGCTCCCCCAGGACCCTGGGGGCCTCCTCCCCGGCCAGCAGCTTCACCAGCTCGATTTGGATGCGCTCCGGGGCGATCTCGCCCAAGAGGGACCGGTGCGCCTCCATGGCGGCGGCGGTCCCCGCCTCAATTTCCAGCCCCAGCGCCGCCGCAAAGCGCAGCCCCCGGAGAATCCGCAGGGCGTCCTCCTGAAAGCGCCGGTCCGGTTCTCCCACGCAGCGGAGCACGCCCCGCCGGAGGTCCTCCCGGCCCCCGAAGGGGTCCCGGAGCTCTCCCCGGAGGCTCAGGGCCATGGCGTTGACGGTGAAGTCCCGGCGGGCCAGGTCCTCCTCCAAAGAGGAGGTGAAGGTCACGGAGTCGGGCCTCCGGTGGTCCTTGTAATCCCCGTCGATCCGGTAGGTGGTGACCTCCACGGGGCCTTTCTCCGTCTTCACGGTGACGGTGCCGTGCCGGAGGCCCGTGGGCTCGGCCCGGCTTCCAAACAGCGCCAGGGTCTCCTCCGGCCTGGCGGAGGCGGTTACGTCCCAGTCCTCCGGCGCGCGGCCCAGCAGGGCGTCCCGGACGCAGCCCCCCACGCACCAGGCTTCGTGGCCCGCGGCCTCCAGGGTTCGCAGGACGCTTTGCACATGACTTGGTATCTCCATAGCGCCGCTCCTCTCTTGTGTTTTACGGCCTTCCGTCATAAAATAAAGCTATTGAAACAGGCGATTTCATGATTCTCTGAGCGGGAAATGGCCTGGTCTGGGGACCAGGCCCCATAGGATTTGCCTTTCTATCAATAGAACGCCCTGTAGGGGCGGACCTATGTGTCCGCCCTTCTATAGAAAGTGCCCAGGTTCCGGGAGACGGGCGGACACACAGGTCCGCCCCTACGGTCCATCCCCTTATAAAATGCTTGTTCGGACGCTCTCCCAGAAGAGATTCCCGTTGCATTTCCCGGATTTCTATATTATAATAAAATGTCTTCGAGGATACAATCTTTTTTGATTTCCCTTTTATTGGAAAGGAAGCTGGTTTCCATGATGCACAATCAAACGCCCGTCAGCGACTTCTTCGTCCCCGGCAAGCGGGCCCACCTGGTGGGCATCGGGGGCGTCTCCATGTGCCCCCTGGCGGAGGTCCTCCGGGACAAGGGGCTGGTCATCCAGGGCTCCGACATGTCGGACAGCGACACGGTGAAGCACCTCCGCGCCCTGGGCATCCCCGTCTCCGTGGGTCACAACGCCGACAACCTGGGGGACTGCGACCTGGTGATCCGCACCGCCGCCGTCCACGACGGCAACCCGGAGATTGCCGGGGCCATCGCCCGGGGCATCCCCGTCTATGAGCGGGCCCAGGCCTGGGGGGCCATCATGCGGCACTACCCCAACGCCCTCTGCGTGGCCGGGACCCACGGGAAGACCACCACCACCTCCATGTGCACCCACATCTTCATGGCGGCGAAGGCGGACCCCACGGTGATGATCGGCGGCACCCTGCCTCTGCTGCACTCCGGGTACCGGGTGGGCCAGGGGGACACCATCATTCTGGAGTCCTGTGAGTATTGCAACAGCTTCCTCAGCTTCTACCCCACCGTGGCGGTGGTACTGAACGTGGAGGCGGACCATCTGGACTTTTTCAAGGACCTGGAGGACATCAAGCGCTCCTTCCGCCGCTTTGTGGAACTGGTGCCCCCCGGCGGCAGCGTCGTCGTCAACGCGGACAACGCCGGGGCCCGGGACATCGCCCAGGGCCTGGGGGCCTTCACCTTCGGCCTGGAACCCGGGGCGGACTGCACCGCCGTGAACCTCCGGGAGGACAAGGGCCGCCCTGTCTTCGACATTCAAGTCCGCGGCCAATTCTACGCCCATGCGGAGCTGAAGGTCTACGGGCGGCACAACGTGCTCAACGCCCTGGCGGCGGCCTCGGCGGCCTACGTGCTGGGCCTCCCCGGGAACGCGGTGGAGAAGGGCTTGGGGTCCTTCGCCGGAGCGGGGCGGCGCTTTGAGTACAAGGGGTCCTTCCACGGCGCGGAGATTTACGACGACTACGCCCACCACCCCGACGAGCTCCACGCCCTTCTGACTACGGCCAAGGGCCTGGGCTACCGGCGGCTCATCGTGGCTTTCCAGCCCCACACCTACTCCCGGACCGCCAAGCTCTTCGACCGCTTCGTGGAGGAGCTCAAGCTGGCGGATGTGGTGGTGCTGGCGGAGATTTACGCCGCCCGGGAGACCAACAGCCTGGGCATTTCCTCGGCGGATCTGGTCAAGGAGATTCCCGGCTCCGTCTACTGCTCCACCCTGGACAAGACGGCGGAGGCCCTCCTCCGCCTGGCGGGCCCCGGGGATTTGATCCTGACCGTAGGCGCGGGAGACATCTACCGTGCGGGGGAGAAGTTACTTTTCTTAGAAGACTGTAACGACACTTGATTTCGCGAAGCGAAATCTTAGTGGAGTACGTCCCCGAAGGGGAAAAGTAACCAAAAGAACTTTAGCTCGCTACGGGGTCCGGCAATCGTCCGGGCCGGAGCGGCGGCAACGGAGGAAGTGCGAATATGGAACTCTCACAGCTTTATCATAACGTTCGGCCGGAGGGGACGCTGCTGCCCCAGGAGGAGGCGGCCTTCGCCCTGCTGGAGGAGCTGGGCATGGACTATGAGCGGGTCTCCGGCGACCCCGCCGACACCATGGAGAAGTGCGCCGCCGTCAGCCGGGTCCTGGGCGTGCCCATCTGCAAGAATCTCTTCCTCTGCAACCGGCAGAAAACCCAATTCTATCTGTTGCTCATGGGGCCGGATAAGCCCTTCCACACCAAGGACCTGTCCCATCAGATCGGCTCCGCCCGGCTGTCCTTCGCCCCGGAGGAGAGCCTGTGGGAGCTGCTCCGCTGCACTCCCGGCTCCGCCACCGTCCTGGGGCTGATGAACGACGCGGAGCACCGGGTCCGCCTGCTGATGGAGCGAGAGGTCTATGAGGCGGAATACCTGAGCTGCCACCCCTGCATCTGCACCAGCAGCCTCAAGCTGAAGACGGCGGATGTGCTGGGGAAGCTGCTGCCCTATACGGGGCATGAGGTGACGGTGGTGGAGCTGTGAGCCGCCCCGGGAGGCGTTCATAATACCTAAAGAAACAGGGCCCTGGAATCTGCCGGATTCCAGGGCCCTGTGATTCTTTTTTATGCTATTTCTGTCGTATGGCAACGGGATTTATTCTGTTTGGGGCAAAGTCGTTTATCCACCCGGGCCCCCTGGCCGGACGCCCCTACTCCATGGTGATATAGTGCAAAATGTTCCTAAAATCCTTGTATTAGGCAGGGAAAGGATAGTCCGAAGGACAAAAATAAG
>CAMXNV010000035.1 GCA_947245315.1 uncultured Oscillibacter sp.
TCCCCCTGGCCGACGAGCTGGAGCACGCCCGGCACTACATGAACATCCAGCAGATCCGCTTTAAGAACAAGTTCTCCGCGGAGATCACGGCGGCCCCGGGCACGGAGGAGCTGTACACCCTCAAGCTGATCCTCCAGCCCCTTCTGGAAAACGCCATCTACCACGGCTGCGCCAGCGCCGAGGACGATGGGGTCATCCGCGTGACGGCCCGCCGGGAGGGGGAGGACCTGCTGATCGACGTGGAGGACAACGGCCTGGGCATGCGCCCGGAGCTGGCGGCCTCCCTGCTGGACGAGGACCGGCCCGAGGTCCGGACCCAGGGGTCCGGCATCGGCGTGCGGAACGTCCACCAGCGCATCCGCCTGACCTTCGGGGAGGGCTATGGCCTGACGATTCTCAGCGAGCCCGACGAGGGCACGCTGGTCCGGGTCCGGCTCCCGGCCCTGAGCCGGGAGGAGGCGGACCGCTGCCAGCAGGGGGAGGTCCTATGAAGACGAGACGGAGCCAATGGATTCAAATCGGCGCGCTGGCGGCCCTGGGCCTGGCGGCGGTCCTGTCCCTGGCGCTGCCCCAGCTCCTCCGGGAGCGGCGGGAGCCCCAGCTGCTGTCCCTCTCGGTGGTCCTCCGGGACACGGACAGCTCCGCCTGGACCGCGGCCCGCCAGGGCATGGAGCAGGCGGCGGACGAGCTGGGGGCGGAGCTCCGCTTCCTCACCCTCACCGCCGCGGGGGACGGCGCCGAGCAGGAGGCCCTCCTCCTCCGGGAGATCGAGGGGGGCGCGGCGGCGCTGGTGGTGGTCCCGGCGGACCCGGAGACCCCCAGCGCCGGGCTGGAGCGCTGGATGCCCGTGTGCCCCATTGTGACCCTGGAGTCCCCCATGGAGGGGGCGGCGGGCTTGGTGGCCCCGGACAACGCCCTGCTGGGGCGGCGGCTGGCCCAGGCCCTGCTGGAGGACTGGGACGGCGGGCCGGTGGCCCTGCTGGACAGCGCCGGGGGCCGCACCGGCATCGCGGAGCGCCTGGAGGCCGCCGGGGAGGCCCTGGAGGAGGCGGGAGTCCCCGTACTGCGGGCGGCGGAGCCGCCGGAGGACTGCCGGTGGGTGATGGCCTTCGAGCCCGCCGTCACCCAGCGGACCGCCGAGGCCAAGGAGGCGGAGGGCCGGGGCTTCGCCCTCTACGGCGTGGGGGCCACGGCGGCCATCACCGCCCAGCTGGAGCGGGGGACCATCGCCGCCCTGGCGGTCTGGAGCGACTACGCCGCCGGGTATCTGGCGGTGGGCCGGGCGGTGGGGGCCGCCCGGGGAGAGGAGGGGAACCTGACGCCCCTGCCCTTCTCCATTTTGCGAGGGGAGGATATCTATGCGCCTGAGAATCAAAAGCTTCTGTTCCCGGTTATGTCGTCTTCCAGCCGGTAAGCTGGCCCCTGTGCTGCTGGCGGCGCTGCTCCTCACCGGCTGCGGCGGGAGCGGGGGGGACAGCCTGCGGATCGGCTTCGCCCTCTACACCCAGGACGACACCTTCATCTCCACCGTGGCCCAAAACCTGGAGTGGATGGTCCGGGAGGCGGAGCGGGAGACCGGGAAGACCATCACCCTCTTCATCGCCGACGGCCGGAGCAGCCAGGCCACCCAGCTGGACCAGGTGGACCGCTTCCTGGCCCGGGGCTGCGACGTGCTGCTGGTCAACATCGTGGACCGGACGGCGGCGGCGGTCCTGGCGGACAAGGCGGAGGCCGAGGGGGTGCCCCTGATCTTCTTCAACCGCCAGCCCGTGCGGGAGGACATCCAGCGCTGGGACCGGATTTACTACGTGGGGGCCAGCGCCCAGGAGAGCGGCGCCCTCCAGGGCCGCCTGGTGCTGGACGCCTGGAGGGAGGACCGGGAGGCCCTGGACCGCAATGGGGACGGGGTTTTGCAATACGTCATGCTGGAGGGGGAGCCGGGGCACCAGGACTCCCTGCTGCGGACGGAGTACTCCGTCAAGGCCCTCACGGACGCGGGGGTGGAGGTGGAGAAGCTGGGCAACGAGACCGCCAACTGGAACCGGGCCCAGGCCTCCGCCCGGACGGCCCAGTGGCTGGGGGAGTTCGGGGACCGGATCGAGGTCATCTTCGCCAACAACGACGACATGGCCCTGGGGGCCATCGATGCCCTGGGGGACACGCCCCGGAGCCGCTGGCCGCTGATCGTGGGGGTGGACGCCACCGCCCCGGCCCAAGAGGCCGTGGAGGCGGGGCAGCTCTACGGCACCGTACACAACGACGGCCGGGGCCAGGCCCGGGCGATGCTGGACATGGCCCTGGCCCTCTGCGCCGAGGAGGACCCGGCGGAGGCGGTGGACCTGGTGGACGGGCATTATGTGTGGCTGCCCTACCGGCAGGTGACGCGGGAGAATCTCGCGGAGCTCCAGCGGGAGCAGGAGGAAACGGGCCCGGCCTAAAAAAGCCGGGCCTGCTTTCGCAGGCCCAGACCATTTCGGAGCACGCTCCGAAATGGTTCGCTGCGGCGGGCTTATTAAAAACGAGAGAAACCCCTGATGGGTTTCTCTCGTAGCTCTTTTCCTTTCCGTTCTCTGTGAAATAGGAGCGCGAAGTAGGCTGAAATTCACAGCCGGTTTTCGGCAAAGAAAAACTCCTAACTCCTCACTCCTAACTCCTCACTCCTAACTCCTCACTCCTCATCTAGTTGCGAAGCAAAACTTCGCAGTATGCCTAAACTCCTCTCCCGCCCGCAGGACGCAGGAAGGGAAATTCTCATGGTTCGGCGTGTCGGGGTAGAACTGAGTCTCCAGGCAGAAGCCCCAGCGGTTGGCGTAGGGCGCACCGTCCTTTCCGGCGGGACAGCCGTCCAGATAGTTCCCCGTGTAGAACTGCACGCCGGGAAGGGTGGAAAGGACCTCCATAGCCACGCCGGTGGCCGGGGAGAAGGCCCGGGCGATAGGCCGGAGGGTCCCCGGTGTCCCGTTGGGAATCCAGTTGTGGTCGTAGCCCCCGGCCTGGAGGAGCTGAGGGAAGTCCTCGCCGATCCGTGCGCCGATGGGGGCGGAGGCGCGGAGGTCCATGGGCGTGCCCTCCACCAGGGCGATCTCCCCCGTGGGGATGGACAGGGGGTCCGTGGGGGTGTAGGCGTCCGCCAGGAGCTGGATCGTCTGGTCCAGCACCGGGCCGCTGTCATGGCCGGAGAGATTGAAGTAGGCGTGATTGGTCAGGTTGCAGACGGTGTCCTGGTCGCACCGGGCCCAATAGGCGATGGTCAGGCCCTCCTCCGTCAGGGTGTAGGTCACCCGGACCGTCAGATTGCCGGGATAGCCCTCATCCCCGTCGGGGCTGAACAGGGAGAGGGTCAGGGCGCTGTCCGAGGCGTCCTCCACGGTCCAGACCCGCTTGTTGAAGCCCAGGAGGCCGCCGTGGAGATGGTTGACGCCGTGGTCATTGGCGGCCAGGGCATAGGTTTGGCCGTTCAGCGGGAACCGGGCCCCGCCGATGCGGTTGGCGTAGCGCCCCACCAGGGCGCCCAGGGACTTGCCGTGGGTCCGGTAGGCCTCCAGGCTGTCAAAGCCCAGGAGCACGTCCACGGGCTTGCCCGCCCGGTCCGGGACCCGGAGGGTGCGGAGCGAGCCGCCGAAGGTGATGACGCTACAGGAGAGGGCCCCGGCGCGGAGGGTGTATTCCTCAACAGGGGTTCCGTCCGGAAGGACGCCGAAGGGTGCGGAAAGGGCCATGGCTGATTCCCTCTTTCTTTCATTTATTTTAGGGCCTGTTCCTATAAGCCCTAGAGCAGGGACAACCGTCCCCGGGTTCAGCATAGCACAGTTTCCCCTCCCCGTCAAAAGGTTTTGTCCCCGGACGGGGCATGAATGTCCCCCGGAGCTCATATAGTCAAGCAACAAGCAAAGGGGGATCACCATGAAAAAAGGAATTGCGCTGCTGTGCGCCGTCTTGCTGCTGGCCTCCGGGGCCCGGGCGGTGGAGGTGTCCGCACCCTCGGCCCTGCTGATGGAGAAGGAGACGGGAACGGTCCTCTTTTCCAAGGACGAACACAAGCAGCTGGAGCCCGCCAGCGTCACCAAGGTCATGACGCTGCTGCTGACCATGGAGGCCATTGACGGCGGCCAGCTGAGCTATGACACCATGGTCACCGCCTCCGCCCACGCCTGCTCCATGGGCGGCTCCCAAATCTGGCTGAAGGAGAACGAGCAGCTCAGCGTCGGGGATATGCTGAAGGCCGTCTGCGTGGTCTCCGCCAACGACTGCGCCGTGGCCCTGGCGGAGACCGTGGCGGGCAGCGAGGAGGCCTTTGTGGAGCGGATGAACCAGCGGGCGGCGGAGCTGGGAATGACGGACACCACCTTCAAAAACGCCACGGGCCTCCCGGCGGCGGGGCACGTCACCTCCGCCCACGACATCGCCCTCATGAGCCGGGAGCTGATTTTGAAGCACCCGGACATCCGCCAATACACCACCATCTGGATGGACACCCTGCGGAATGGGGAGTCCCAGCTGGTGAACACCAACCGGCTGGTCCGGTTCTACGAGGGGGCCACGGGCCTGAAAACCGGGTCCACGGACAGCGCCCTCTACTGCCTCTCCGCCACGGCGGAGCGGGAGGGCATGGAGCTCATCGCCGTCATCATGAAGGGGGCCACCTCCGCCCAGCGCTTTGAGGACGCTCAGGCCCTGCTGAACTACGGCTTCGCCTCCTACGCCCTGCGGAAGGTGGTCCCGGACCGGGCCCTGCCCCCGGTCCCGGTGGAGCTGGGGGCCCAGGCCACCGTCCAGCCGGTGCTGGGAGAGGGGGGCACGCTGCTGCTGGAGAAGGCCAAGGCCGGGAACCTGGCCCAGTCCGTAGAGCTGGAGGAGCAGATGACGGCCCCCGTGTCCCTGGGGGACCGGCTGGGGACCCTGACCGTCACCTCCGGTGAGGAGGTAGTGGCGGAGATTCCCCTGCTGGCCGGGGAGGAGGTGCCCCGGGTGACCTATGGGCAGATGCTGGCCCGGCTGCTGCGGGAGGCCTGTCTGGCGGAGTGAGGGCGGCTCCTGGCGTCCCCAGGGGTCCCCGGACCGCCGTCCCAAATCTGTTCGCGTGGAGCCCTGCCGCTATGGAAGCAGCGGCGGGGCCTCCTGTTTTTCTCGGGCGCCTTCCGCGCTCCCCTTCATCCTGTAGGGGCGGACCTATGTGTCCGCCCTTCTACAGGGAGTGCCGAGGTTCCGGGGAGGCGGAAGGGGACAGCCCCCGCAAGGGGGACGCCGCCGCTCTTAGTGGCAGAGCCACTAAGAGCGGCGCAGAGCCCCTTCCCTACAATTCTCCTATCGGTAGAACACCTTGTAGGGAGCGGGCTTTGCACATCCCTTAGCGGCTTTGCCGCTTAGGGATGTGGCATCCCCTTTACGGGGGCTGTCCCGCTCCGTCTTTCGGGGGTGCCCAGGTTCCGGGAGAAGGGCGGACACACAGGTCCGCCCCTACAGGGTGTTCTATCGATAGAAAGAGGTGTGGGGCCTGGTCCCCAGACCAGGCCATTTCCCCCGCCTGGCAGTCCCGAGGAAACGGCCTTGTAGGGGCGGCCCCCCCTGGGCCGCCCGTCCTCTTCAAACACCGGGCTTCCCAGAGGACGGGCGATTATTAATCGCCCCTGCAACCATGCCGGGGAAACATCAAACATCATAAAAATGCCCGTTCAGACAAGCCGGATTCCGCAAAGTCACTTGACAGGCTCCCCCTCATCCACTATCATGGTATTTAAGTGTCGAATTCAATCCCCACCCCCGGCGGCCGGGCGGCCCGGCCCCTTGACTACAGACGAAACTTCTATCTTTGGGAGGAAACGAACATGGCGAAAAAAATCGAGATCATGGACGGCAACCAGGCGGCGGCATATATCTCCTACGCCTTTACCGAGGTGGCGGGCATCTTCCCCATCACCCCGTCCTCACCCATGGCGGAGCACGTGGACGAGTGGGCCGCCAACGGAAAGAAAAACCTCTTCGGCCAGCCCGTCCAGGTGGTGGAGATGCAATCCGAGGGCGGCGCGGCGGGGGCCGTCCACGGCTCCCTCCAGTCTGGGGCCCTGACCACTACCTACACCGCCTCTCAGGGCCTGCTCCTCATGATCCCCAACATGTACAAGATCGCGGGCGAGATGCTCCCCGGCGTGTTCCACGTCTCCGCCCGGACCCTCTCCGCCCACGCCCTCTCCATCTTCGGGGACCACTCCGACGTCATGGGCGTCCGGTCCACCGGCTTCTCCCTGCTGGCGTCCTCCTCTCCCCAGGAGGTCATGGACCTGGGGGCCGTGGCCCATCTGGCGGCCATCCACTGCCGGATGCCCTTCCTCCACTTCTTCGACGGCTTCCGCACCTCCCACGAGATTCAGAAGCTGGAGGCCCTGGACTACGAGGACCTGCGGCCCCTGGTGGACCTGGAGGCCCTGAAGGCCTTCCGCAAGAACGGCCTCAACCCCGAGCACCCCGCCACCCGGGGCACCACCGTCAACCCGGACATCTTCTTCCAGTGCCGGGAGGCCTGCAACCGGAAGGTGGCCTCCATTCCCGACGCCGTGGAGCGGTACATGGCCGAGATCAACAAGCTGACGGGCCGGGATTACCACCTCTTCGACTACTACGGCGCGCCCGATGCCGAGCGGGTCATCGTCCTCATGGGCTCCGCCGCCGAGACCGCCAAGGAGACCGTGGACTACCTCACCGCCAAGGGTGAGAAAGTGGGCCTCGTGAACGTCCACCTCTACCGTCCCTTCTCCGCGGAGCACTTCCTGGCGGCCATTCCCAAGACCTGCAAACGCCTGGCCACCCTGGACCGCACCAAGGAGCCCGGCTCCATGGGCGAGCCCCTGTACCAGGACGTGTGCACCGTCTACAAGCAGCGGGGCCTCCTCGTGGAGGTCGTGGGCGGGCGCTACGGCCTCAGCTCCAAGGACACCACGCCGGGGCAGCTCCTGGCGGTCTTCGAGAACCTCAAGGCCGAAGCCCCGAAAAACGACTTCACCATCGGAATCGTGGACGACGTGACCTTCACCTCCCTGCCGGTTGTCCAGGAGATCAGCACCACCCCCGCCGGGCAGACCGACGTGGAAATCTGGGGCATGGGCTCCGACGGCACGGTGGGAGCCAACAAAAACTCCATCAAAATCATCGGCCATACCACGGACCTCTACTGTCAGGCCTACTTTGTCTACGACTCCAAGAAATCCGGCGGCCTGACCCAGAGCCACCTCCGCTTCGGCAAAACCCCCATCCGCTCCCCCTACCTGGTCTCCGCCGCGGACTTCGTGGCCTGCCACACCCCCTCCTATGTCCACAAGTACGACATGGCCCGGAACCTGAAAGAGGGCGGCACCTTCCTCCTCAACTGCGGCTGGGACATGGAGGGCCTGGAGAAGAACCTCCCCGCCTCCATGAAGCGGACCCTGGCCCAGAAAAAGGCCAAGTTCTACACCATCGACGCTATTTCCATCGCCCGGAAGCTGGGGCTGGGCTCCCGCACCAACACGATTCTCCAGGCCGCCTTCTTCTCCCTCACCAAGGTCATTCCCATCGACCAGGCCGTGGCGGAAATGAAGGATGCCATCTATAAAACCTACTACAAGAAAAAGGGCCAGGAAGTCGTAGATATGAACAATGCCTCCATCGACCACGGAATCCATGAGCTGGTGGAGGTCCCCATCCCCGAGAGCTGGAAGGACGCCCAGGACGCCCCCGTCCAGGACGGCGCCCCCGCCTTCATTCAGGACGTGGTGGAGGTCATGAACCGCCAGGAGGGCGACGCCCTGCCCGTGTCCACCATGGTCAAGTACGGCCTGGAGGACGGCACCTGGCCCGCCGGGACCAGCAAGTACGAGAAGCGGGGCGCGGCGGTGGAGGTCCCCGTCTGGGACGCCGCCAAGTGCATCCAGTGCAACCAGTGCGCCTTTGTCTGCCCCCACGCCGCCATCCGGCCCATCCTGCTGGACGAGGGCGAGGAGGCCAGGAAGCCCGCGGGCTTCGGCACCGTCCCCGCCAAGGGCCTGAAAGCCTACACCTACCGGATGCAGGTCTCCCCCTACGACTGCACCGGCTGCGGGAGCTGCGTCAACGTGTGCCTGGCCAAGGACTGCGCCCTGGAGATGAAGCCCCTGGAGAGCCAGCTGGGAGAGGCGGAGAACTGGACCTTCGCCGTGGACGAGGTGGAGATCAAGCGGGACGCCGTCAGCTCCAAGAACGTGAAGGCCTCCCAGTTCGCCAAGCCCTACTTCGAGTTCTCCGGCGCCTGCGCGGGCTGCGGCGAGACTCCGTATATCAAGCTGGTCACCCAGCTCTTCGGCGAGCGCATGTACATCACCAACGCCTCCGGCTGCTCCTCGGCCTACGGCGGCTCCACCCCCTCCTCCCCCTACTGCACGGACAAGAAGGGCTTCGGCCCCGCCTGGGCCATGAGCCTCTTTGAGGACAATGCCGAATACGCCTACGGCTACCTGCTGGGCCAGGACGCCGTCAAGCGCCAGCTGGTGCAGCATGTCCAGGCCCTGGCGGAGAGCGGCGTGGCCGTGGACGCCTGCAACGCCTACCTGGAAAAGGGCCATGACCCCGCCTTCTCCCGGGAGGTCAGCGACGCCCTTCTGGCCGCCCTGGAGGATGTGCCCGGCGAGGACGCGGCCTTCATCCGGCAGAACCAGGAGTTCCTGACCAAGAAGTCCGTCTGGGCCTTCGGCGGCGACGGCTGGGCCTATGATATCGGGTACGGCGGGCTGGACCACGTGCTGGCCTCCGGGAAGGACATCAACATCCTGGTCCTGGACACCGAGGTGTACTCCAACACCGGCGGCCAGTCCTCCAAGGCCACGGCGGCGGCGGCCATCGCCAAGTTCTCCGCCGGGGGCAAGGAGACCAAGAAGAAGGACTTAGGGCTGATGGCCATGAGCTACGGCTACGTGTACGTGGCCCAGGTGGCCATGGGCGCGGACCCCGCCCAGACCCTCCGGGCCATCCGGGAGGCCGAGGCCTACCCCGGCCCCTCCATCGTCATCTGCTACTGCCCCTGCATCGAGCACGGCATGAAGTGCGGCATGGGCCTGAGCCAGGCGGAGGAGAAGAAGGCCGTGGAGTGCGGCTATTGGCACCTCTACCGTTACAACCCCGCCCTGAAAGCCGAGGGCAAGAACCCCTTCACCCTGGACTCCAAGGAGCCCACCGGGGACTTCCAGAAGTTCCTCCTGGGCCAGAACCGCTACGCCTCCCTGGCCCTCTCCTTCCCCGGCAAGGCCGATGAGCTGTACGCCAAGGCCGCCCGGGACGCCAAGGAGCGGCTGGAGAGCTACAAGAACCTGGCGAAGTAATCGAAGCGCAAGCAAGCCGCGGGCGAAACGCCCGCGGCTTGTTTTTTGATTGGATGCTACCGAATCTCCAGCGCCCGGCACACCCGGGCCAGGGTCAGACGGTACACACCGTACATGAGGGCGCTCACCGCCGCGATCACCAGCAGGACCACCAGAAGCCCTGCCGCCTCGCTGTAAGTGATGCCCGGGGGGCTGCCGTTGAAGTACATAATCATGACATAGAAGGCGTAAATCAGCCCCGTGCCCACCAGGGCGGGCGTCAGGAAGACCCGCTTCACCTGCCCCCGGACGGAGCGGCGGAGGTAGGCGTTGGAGGCCCCCAGGTGCCGGAGGTCGTCGTAGACCTTCCGGTTGGTCAGGGCGATGGTCAGGCACCGGGTGTAGGCGATCACAAAAACGGCGGAAAAGCAGACCACCGCCACGAAGACAAACAGGATGAGGAAAACCGCCACGGTTTTCACAAAGTCCGCCTTATCCAGCACCCGGAACTTGGGCATATACTGCCAGCCCAACCGGAAGGCGGAGCTGTCCCGCTGGGCGTAGTTGATCTCGGCGAAGCCCGCCTCGGCGCAATTCTCCCGGTCCAGGAAATAGAACCCCTCCTTCGCGATGTCCCGGTCCCGGACGACCGGGTCCCAGCTGTCGTACTGGGCCACCTCCATGGCGGAGCGGTCCACGATCTCGTTGAACAGGGCCTTGGCAAAATCATAGGTTTCGGCGCAGTTCTCCACGTTGAAGCACACCTGGGTCTCCCGCCACTCATCGGGGAGGCCCGCGCCCAGGGCGGCGAAGTCGGCGTCGTTCATCACATAGCGCCCGAAGAGGCTGTCGTAGCACAGGGGCTCCAGGGCCGTCACGGGAAGCCGCTCCTTCGTCAGGTAGTTGGTCACGAGGCTTCTGTCGGGGTTGAAGAGCACCTTGCTTCCCTCGGCGTCGATGACCCCGCGAATCTCCCCCGGGGCCAGATTCACATGCTCCCCCGTCAGGGCCTCGTAGCCGGAGGCGGAGAGGAACAGCTCACTTTGCATAACCTCCTGGTATTCCTTCCGCCAGGTGACGCCCATGGGGCCCTCCTCCTCGATGTGGTCCTCGCCGTCCACCGCCAGGCGGACCATGGGGGCCGAGGCGAAATCCGTGACAGTCACGCCGTACTCCCCGGCCAGGGCCCGGACCTCGTCCTCCAGGGGGATGTCCTGGTCCGCCCGGAAGTTGTACACGTAGTCCACAGGCCGGGCGTCGTAGCCAATCATGGCCCCGGTGCCCATCGTGGGGGTGTAGAAGCTGCCGAAGTAGGCCCCCGCGATCAGCAGGGTCATCACCAGCATGTTCCGCACGGTCTGACGGCCCTGGAAGCGCATCTGGCTGGTGGCGATGAGGTCCTTGTAGAGCTTCTTTTTCCCGTTCCAGCCGTTGACCACGGTGTGCAGGAGAATCATATAGAGGCCAATCAAAGCGGGGACGTAAAAGACGGCGGTCAGCCCCTCGGGGGGATACCAGTGGAGCACCTGAACGAAGAAGCCGGAGGACATATAGCCCAGGAAAGCCCCCAGAGCCAGCAGGCCGATGCCAACGGGCCCATACCACCGGGGCACGTCCCGGATGGGCTCGGACTTGTGGCTCTCCTGGACAATGTCGATGATGTTGGTCCGCTTCACGGACCGGCTTCCCAGAAAGAACATCATGACAATGACAAAGGCGGAAAAGGCCAAGGAAAACAGGTACGCATAGGGGTTGAACACCAGGCGCATCTCCTCCGTGTCCACCACGCAGAGCCGGAAAAACTGCCACAGGATCCAAGCCAGGGGCCCGCCCAGAATCGCCCCGGCGGCGCAGGACCCCAGGGAGAGGGCCCCCAGCTCCCGGAACAGCTCTCCCCGGACCTGGGCCCGGGAGGCCCCCAGGGCCAGGAACACGCCGGTCTCCCGGGACTTCTCCCGGAAGAAGAGGCCGGAGGCGTAGGTGGTAAACACGGCGCAGCCGATGACCGCCAGGGTGAAGATCATCATAACCTGCTTCCGGCTGTCGCCCCCCTCGGGGAGCACGTTCAAAACGGTAGGGGCCCGCATCATGCAGACGTAGGCCGTAATCAGCAGCACGGAGAAGAAGGAGCACCCCGCCAAAAGGGCGTACTGCTTCTTATTTCTACGGCGCATCAGAGCGTAAACTTCGGAAAAATGTCTCATAACATCACCCTTCTATCAGTTAGGAGTTAGGAATTAGGAGTTAGGAGTTACAGGAGCCAGGAATCAGGCGTTTTTTAAGGAACGGAGATAACTCCTAACTCCTCACTCCTAACTCCTAACTATCACTGCGCCCCATATCCCGGACGGCGTCCAGAAGCTGGTCCTGAAACGCCTCCCGCTCGGTGGCGCCCCGCTCCAGGGTTCTCCAGACTACGCCGTCCCGGAGGATGACCGCCCGGTCGCAGAAGGAGGCGGCGTAGGAGTCGTGGGTCACCATGAAGATGGTGGCCTCCAGGGCCTCCTTGGCCTGCTGGAAGGAGCGGATCACCGCCCGGGTGGACTTGCTGTCCAGGTTGCCCGTGGGCTCGTCGGCCAGGATCAGCAGGGGGTGGTTGATGAGGGCCCGGGCCACGGCGGTGCGCTGCTTTTCGCCGCCCGAGATCTCCGCCGGGTACTTGTCCCGAATGCCCGCGATGCCGAAGACCTCACAGAGCTGGTCCGCCCGGGCCTCCGTCTGGTCGGAAATCAGGCCGCCGATGATGGCGGGGAGCAGGATGTTCTGCCGGACCGTCAGGCCGTCCAGGAGCAGGAAGTCCTGGAAGACGAAGCCCAGCTGCTTGTTCCGGACCTCCGCCAGGTCGTCCTCTCCCAGCCGGGCCAGCTCCGTCTTCCCCAGGCGGATGCTGCCGGAGTCCGCGGGGATGTAGCAGGAGATGCAGTTCAGGAGGGTGGTCTTGCCGGAGCCCGAGGGCCCCATGACCGCCACAAACTCCCCCTTTCCCACATGGAGGGAGACCCCCTTGAGGACCTCATAGGAGGTCTTCCCCACTTGGTAGGACTTGCGCAGATTTTCCACAGTCAACATTTCAGTAATCCTTTCCGTTATCAAAAAACTTAAATAAGTTAGGAGTGAGGAGGGAGGAGTTAGGAGTTATATTTTGTTTGCGGGCCTTAACTCCTAACTCCTAACTCCTCACTCCTAACTCCCATCTCCTATCTCCTCACTCCTAACTGAACGAAGGCGATGACCGCCAGATGGGTGGGGTAAAAGGCGTAGAAGAACCACTTGGGAATCTTCAGCCCGGAGCGGGTGGGGATAAAAATCAGCGGCGCGGCCAGGATGGCGAAGACGGGCCAGTCGATGGCGAAGCCCCCCAGCTTCAAGGCCAGCGGGTCCTCCATGTAGCCGTTCCAGAGGCAGGGGAGGTACATCAGCACGTAGAGCGCCGCGCCAATTTTGGGGTGGTTCCGGCAGAGGAAGAAGACCAGCATCAATTGAATCCCGATGCCCGAGTAATCGAAGTTCCACCAGCTCACCACGAAGAGGGCCCCGAGAAAGAGCCACCACTTCCGCTCCTTGAGCCCGGCCATGGCCAGCAGGGAGAGGAACAGGGTGAAGAAGATGTTCCAGTTCGTCCAGTTCCGGTCCACCATCCAGTCGTGGGGATGGAAGGCCAGGACGTAGAAGGGCTGGGAGACCAGGGCGAAGACCGCCAGGCGGGCCAGGTAGCGCTTCACGTCCCGGGTGTACAGCAGCCCCACGGTCATGCAGTAGCAGAAGATCGGGAAGGCCAGCCGCCCGATCCAGCGGAAGGGCCCCGCCTCCGGGAAGAAGGCCCCGCCCACGTGATCGATGAGCATGGCCGTGATGGCAATGAGCTTCAAGAGGTCCGTGTCCAGGTTGGTCCTCAGCCGGGGGCCCCGCTCCGGGACCTCCGTGGGGGTGGTCAGGGCGGCGCGAATCGAATTCCAGTTCATGGCAGGCACTTCCTTCAGTTAGGAGTTAGGAGGGAGGAGTTAGGAGTTGGAGGGAGGCGCGGTGCAAAAATTCCTCTTTCCACTGCCAGATTAGCGCAAAAAAACGGCCCCCGCAAACGGGGCCGCGCTCTTTGGGCGGTTTTCTGTAAAGTTTGGCACTGCGAACGGATACGATGTCATCTTTGGCGGGTTTGCCGTCATATTTGGTTTGGCGAACCGCCGCCGGTGTGCTATAATATAGTCAACGCAGTTGAAAAGAAGCATATGCTTCTTTTCAACCG
>CAMXNV010000036.1 GCA_947245315.1 uncultured Oscillibacter sp.
CCACCCGGAGGACGGGCGATTGATAATCGCCCCTACACAACGACAACACCAGGAAAATATCAAACATCATAAAATGCCCATTCGGACAAGCCCCGCTCTTTTCTTTTCCCTCCCGCTGTGCTATACTGAGGCAAATCATGCCCGAGGGGCGGGAGGACATCGTGAAGAAACAACGTATCGTGGTCAAGGTGGGCACCTCCACCCTGACCCACAGCTCCGGCAGCTTGAACCTGCGGAGCATGGAGCATTTGGTCCGGGTGCTGGCGGACCTGGAGGGCCGGGGGAACGAGGTCATCCTGGTGACCTCCGGAGCCATCGCCGTGGGCACGGCCCGGATGGGCCTGGACGAGCGGCCCAGGGCCCTGCGGATGAAACAGGCCGCCGCCGCCGTGGGCCAGTGCCGGATGATGCACATCTATGACAAGCTCTTCTCCGAGTATAATTGTACCGTGGCCCAGATTCTCCTCACCGGGGAGGACGTGGAGGACCCCCTCCGGGCGGAGCACCTGAAGAACACCTTCGGGAGCCTGCTGGAGCTGGGCATCCTCCCGGTGGTGAACGAAAACGACTCCGTCTCCTCCGCCGAGATCGAGACGGGGCACCAGAAGGTCCTGGGGGACAACGACACCCTGTCCGCCATCGTGGCGGAGCTCTGTGAGGCGGACCTGCTGGTGCTGTTCAGCGACATCGACGGCCTCTTCGACGCGGACCCCCGGACCCACCCGGAGGCCAAGCTCCTCCACCGCGTCACGGACCTGACGCCGGAGATTCTGGAGATGGCCGGGGGCGCGGGCACCTGGCGGGGCACCGGCGGCATGGCCACCAAGCTCTCCGCCGCCCGGATCGCCATGGCCGCGGGCTGCGACATGGTCATCACCAACGGCCAGCGGCCCGAGGACCTGTACGGCATCGTGGAGGGGCAGGACGTGGGGACCCGGTTCGTGGCCGGGGGCGCCTGATGGCCGGGACGGACAGACGCATGGGGCTCCGGCTGCGGGACCCCGTGGCTGGAGCGGCGGCCCTCAAGCTCCTGCGGAAGTACTTCCCGGAGGTCCCCCTCTCGGAGATGAAACGCCGGATCACCGCCGGGGAACCCGTGTTTTCCTGCGGCGGAGGCATCGACGGCAGGAAAACCCTGGCAAAGCTGGAGAGGGACCTTGCCCGGGCCGGGCTTCAGGCGGAGCTCTATGAGGAGTGGACCAGCCCGGACGGCGGGAGGAGAACCGCGCCGCTGCCCCGGGAGAACCTCTATAACCCTCTGCGCCGGTACGCGGAAATCGCCCGGCAGGTTGACCGGGAAATGGATCAGGAAGCGGACCCGTGACCGCTCCCGCAAACGGCGCGCCCGCTTTGGAAAGGAGAACACACATGACGGAACGGGAAAAGATGCTGGCGGGACTCCTCTACGACTGCGGGGACCCGGAGCTGCTGGCCCAGTGGCACAAAGCCAAGGACCTGGTCCGGGACTACGGCCTCCTGGACTCCCAGGACCTGGAGGGGAAGGACCGGATTCTCTCCCAGCTATTGGGGGGCCGGGGGCGGAACCTCTGGATCACGCCCCCCTTTTATGTGGACTACGGATGCAACATCTTCTTCGGGGATAACTGCGAGGTGAATCTGAACTGCGTCTTCCTGGACGACGGGCGGATCACCATCGGGGACAACGCCCTCATCGCCCCGGGCGTGCAGATCTACACGGCCTTTCACCCCGCCCACCCGGCGGACCGCTTCGGGCCCCCAAAAGAAGACGGCTCCTTCTCTTTCTGCAAGACCCAGACGGCCCCCGTCACCATCGGGGACAACGTGTGGATCGGCGGAGGGGCGGTGATTCTCCCCGGCGTGACCATCGGGGACAACGTGGTCATCGGGGCGGGGAGCGTGGTCACCAAGGACATCCCCAGCGATACCATCGCCTGTGGAAACCCCTGCCGGGCAGTGCGGGAGAACCGCCCGGAGAATGCTTAGAGGAGGAATTGCTATGACGGCATTGCAGGAACAGGGCCGGAGGGCCAAGGCTGCGGCCTACGTTCTCTCCACCGCCGGGACGGCGAAGAAGAACACCGCCCTGGAGGCCATCGCCCGCGCCCTGAGCCAGCGGAAGGACGAGTGGCTGGCGGCCAACGCGGAGGACCTGGCCGCCGCCCGGGAGGCGGGCATGCGCCCCGCCCTGCTGGACCGGCTGACCCTCACCGAGGAGCGGATCGACGGCATCGTGGCCGCCGTCCGGGAGGTGGTCGCCCTGCCGGACCCCATCGGAAAAGTGGACAAAATGGAGACCCGGCCCAACGGGCTCATCATCGGGCGGCGCAGGGTGCCCCTGGGGGTGGTGGCCATCATCTTCGAGGCCCGGCCCAACGTCACCGTGGACGCGGCGGCCCTGTGCCTCAAGAGCGGCAACGTCTGCATCCTCCGGGGGGGCAAGGAGGCCATCCGCTCCAACCGGAAGGCGGCGGAGCTGATGCGCGCCGCCCTGGCCTCCGAGGGACTGCCGGAGGACTGCGTGTCCCTGGTCCAGGACACCAGCCACGAGACCGCCAACGAGCTGATGCACCTGGACGGCTACGTGGACGTGCTGATCCCCCGGGGAGGCGCGGGGCTCATCCGGGCCGTGGCCAAGGAGGCCAGCGTCCCTGTGATCCGCACCGGCGAGGGGGTTTGCCACGTCTACGTGGACAGCGAGGCGGACCTGGACATGGGGGCCCGGATTCTCTACAACGCCAAGTGCTCCCGGCCCTCGGTGTGCAACGCGGCGGAGTGCCTGCTGGTCCAGGAGGACGTGGCGGAGGACTTTTTGAAGAAGGCCGTGCCCCTGCTGGACAAACACCAGGTAGAACTCCGGTGCGACGAGAGGACCCTGGCTATTCTGGGAGACCGGGCCGTCCCCGCCCAGGAGAGCGACTGGGACGCGGAGTACGACGACTACGTCCTGGCCGTCCGGGCGGTCCGGGACATGGAGGAGGCCATCTCCTTCATCAACGCCCACGGAACCGGGCACTCGGAGGCCATTGTGACCACCAACTACTTCAAGGCCCAGCGCTTCCTGGACGCGGTGGACGCGGCGGCGGTGTATGTCAACGCCTCCACCCGGTTCACCGACGGCGGGGAGTTCGGCCTGGGGGCGGAGATCGGCATCTCCACCCAGAAGATGCACGCCCGGGGCCCCATGGGGCTGGAGGAGCTGACCTCCTGCAAGTATGTGGTCTACGGCGAGGGACAAGTGCGATAGGGAGTGAGGAGTGAGGAGGGAGGAGTTAGGAGTTGGGAGCAACGGCTTTGGAATTGCGGGATGTGTTGAAAACGCTGGCTCGGAACGCCGTGCGGCTGGAGATCGGGGCCGGGGATGATCCGGAGATTGGACGCTTCGGCGGCGCGCCGGACGTGCCGGAGGGGTTTGACTGGCCTTGGTTTGCGACGGACACCTATGTGGACGACGAGGTCAAGCCCCGGTCTCTGACCTTCCTCTGTCAGTTTGACTGCGCCGCCCTGGCGGAGCTGGACCGGGACGGGCTGCTGCCCCATGAGGGGGTGCTGTCCTTCTTCTATGAGACGGTTTCCCAGCGCTGGGGCTATGGTCCGGAGGACGGGGGCTGCGCCAGGGTGATCTGGTTCCCGGATAAGGGCGCCTTGCGCCCGGCTGCCTTTCCGGCGGACCTGGAGTGGTACTGCCGCTTCCCGTCCCTGCCCATCCGGGGGCGGGCGGTGACGGAGTACCCGGGCTATGAGGAGTTCGCCGCCCAGCCGGACCTGTTGACGGCCTGTCGGGGGAAGGGGAAAAACCCCTGGGACATCTTCAACGAGTTCCGCGCCGCTCAGCCGGACTACAGGGAGGTCCCGCCCCCCTGGCACCGCCTTCTGGGCTGGCCGGATATCATCCAGAGCTCCATGGCCCAGGAGTGCGCCCTCATCAGCCGGGGGTATTCCACGGGCCGCGGCTTCCAGGACATCCCGGAGGCGGTTCTCCGGGAGACGGAGGGGGCCTTCCTGGACGAGTGGCGGCTGCTGTTCCAACTGGACAGCGGCGTCTCCGTGGGGGACTTCTCCCTGGACTTCGGGGACAGCGGAAGCATCTACTTTTACATCCGAAAAGAGGACCTGGCCGCCCGCCGCTTTGACCGGGTGTGGCTGATCCTGCAATGCTGCTGACCGCGTGAGGACCGAGGAATTGGTCCCGTTTCCTCAAAAACTCCTACCTCCTAATTCCTAACTCCTAACTGATAGAAAGGTGTTTTTAGATGATGATGAAAGACAAAGTTTTCAGCGGAGCCAAGCTGGGCTTCATCGGCGTGGGGAACATGGGCGGGGCCCTGGTGCGGGCGGCCCGGCGGAACACGCCCTCCACGGATATCTGCATTGCCAACCGCTCCCCGGAGAAGGCCAAGGCCCTGGCGGCGGAAATCCCCTGCCGGGTGAAATCCAACGCGGAGATCGCCCAGTGGGCGGACTACGTCTTCCTGGGAGTCAAGCCCCAGATGATGGGGGACCTGCTGGCGGAGCTGGCCCCGGTGCTGGCCGCCCGGGAGGACCGCTTCCTCCTGGTCACCATGGCGGCGGGGCTGGACATCGCCGCCATCCAGGCCATGGCGGGAGGGGACTACCCCGTCCTGCGCATCATGCCCAACACCCCCTGCTCCATCGGGGAGGGCATGATCCTCTACACCCGGGGCCCCGGGGTCACGGAGGAGGAGGAGCGCGTCTTCCTGGAGGCCATGGCGGGGGCGGGGCGCTTCTCCGCTATCCCGGAGCGGCTGATGAACGCGGGCAGCGCCGTGGCGGGCTGCGGCCCGGCCTACGTGGACCTCTTCGTCGAGGCCCTGGCGGACGGCGGCGTGGCCTGCGGCCTCCCCCGGGCCCAGGCTCTGGAGTTCGCCGCCCAGATGGTGGTGGGCTCCGCCCGCCTGATTCTGGAGTCCGGGCAGCACCCCGGCGTTTTGAAGGACGCCGTGTGCTCCCCCGGCGGCTCCACGATCCAGGGCGTCCGGAAGCTGGAGGAGGCGGGCTTCCGGGCCGGGGTGATGAATGCGGTTATTGCGGCTTGTGAGAAGAGTGGGAATTTGAAGTAAAGCAGAGGTTTACCCTCTTCCTGATTAATAAAAGGGCGGACGGCTTACAGCCGCCCGCCCTTTTACTCACGCCGCCCTTCCGGCCCTTCCTCACTTATGGTACTTCGTCCCCGCGTTGATCTGACAGGCCCGGTAAATCTGCTCCAGCAGCATCACCCGGGCCAGGTGGTGGGGAAAGGTCATGGGGGACATGGACAGCTTGGTCCAGGCCTCCGCCTTGATGGACTCGTGGAGCCCGAAGGAGCCCCCGATGAGGAACACCAAGCGCTTCTCCAGCCCGTTGTCCACTCCGGCGGCCCAGGCGGCCATGGTTTGGGCCAGCTCCTCGCTGGAGCGAAGCCGCCCCTCCACACACAGGGCGATGAGCCGGGAGGAGGGGGGCAGCTTTTTCCGGATGGCCTCCGCCTCCCTGGCCAGGGCGGCGTCGATCTGGGCGGGGGAGGGGTCCTCCGGCAGGCGCTCCTCCGCCAGCTCCACGATCTCCAGCTTGCAGTACCGGCTGAGGCGCTTGGCGTACTCCGCCGCCGCCTCGGCGTAGAATTTTTCCTTGAGCTTCCCCACGCACAACAGGGTTATTCGCTGCATACGCACCCTCCCTCCAGCACATAGGCCCCGCTGAGGCAGTCCCGGGGGGCGGCGGAGAGCCGGGGGCTCAGCCCCGCGGCGCTCAGGGCCGTCTCCACCGCCCGGAGGGCCATGGCGGGGGTGTTGTTCTCCCGGCTCAGGTGGGCCAGGACGATCTCCCGGGCCCCCGCCGCCGCCAGGGTGACGGCGAAGGCGGCGGCGTCCTCGTTCCGAAGGTGCCCCCCGGGGCCCAGGATGCGCTCCTTTAAAAAGTAGGGATAGGGGCCGCTCCGCAGGGCCTCCACATCGTGGTTGGCCTCCAGCACCGCCAGGGCCACGCCGGGGAGCACGGCCTCCGCCTCCGCCGTCACAAGGCTGCTGTCCGTGAGGACGCCCACGCCGCCGTCGGGGGTGTCGAAGCGATAGCCGCAGGAACCGGGGGCGTCATGGGCGGTGGGAAAGGCGGAGACGGCGCAGTCCCCCACGGCAAAGGACCCAGCGGCCTCCCGGAGCCGGTCCTCCAGCCCCGCCAGGCGGCGGAGCAGGTCCCGCCCCGCCGGGGCGGTGGCCCAGACGGGACAGTCCGTGTGCTTCAAAAGGGTGGCCAGGCCGGAGATGTGATCGCTGTGGGTGTGGGTGACGCAGAGGGCGTCCAGGTCCCCCAGGGACAGCCCCAGGGTCTCCAAACTCCGGCTGATCCGGCGGCAGGAGATGCCCGCGTCCACTAGGATGTGCCCGCCCTCCCAGGAGAGCAGCAGCGCGTTCCCGGAGGAACCGCTGGCCAGAGTATGTACGGTGGTCAAGGCTTGGGGCCTCCTTTGCGTTTTCCGGGCTTGGGAGCCGTTAGGTCAAAGCTCAGGGCCAGAAGGGTTTTGATCGTCTCGTCATCCGCGCTGCCGTCCAGGGCTGCGGAGAGCCAGCAGGACTTGTTCATGTGGTAGCCGGGGTAGATTCCCGGCTCCTCCCGGAAGGACCCGATCAGCAGGGGATCGCATTTCACGTCCAACACGTCCAGATTTCCCTCTCCGGGAAGGCCCAGAGCCTTCCTGGGCGCATCCAGAAGGGCCGCGAACCACTTCCGGTTTCCAGTGTGGCGGAACACCGCGCAGGTGGGATACTTTACCCAAAGATACTCCGGCTCCGCGGCGTAGGTCTCGAAAATAAAGGTCTCCAGTTCCTCCCGGTTCATCTTTGGTTTCCGCCCTTCTTCAAATAGTCGCTGAAGGCTTTCAGATCCCCCTTGACCTCTCCGGGGAGGTCGTTGAAATCCAGGCCCCGGACCGCGCCCTCCAGGGCGTAGAGGTGCACCAGGCAGACCTTGGGGTACAGGGTTTTCAGGCGGAAGAAGGCGTCCTTGGCCCCGGCCTCCCGCAGCTTCTCCGGGGTGTCGACGCCCACCGCCGCCAGCTTCCGGGCCATCTCCGGGCCGATGTTCTTCATGGAAGTCAAGTCCGGCATGTCGGTTCCTCCGATGCGTTCACAATTTCATGTACAAAAGAGGGTAGGGCCCGCCCTGTTCGTCGGTCTCCGTCCGCTTGTACACGCGGAAGCCCATGTGCTCGTAAAAGCCCCGGGCCTCGGGGTTCTGCTCGTTGACGGCCAGCTCCCGGACGGCATAGCGGTCCAGGCCATACCGGAGCAGCGCTTTGCCGACGCCCTTCCCCCGGGCCTCCGGCGCGAGAAACAGCATCTCCAGCCGCTGCCCGCCGGCGCCCATAAAACCGGCAAGAAGGCCCCGCTCATCCTCTGCGGCGATCAGGTGAGGCACCTCCTCCAGCGCCCGGGGAACGTAGGCCCTGATGGCCTCGATCTCGCCGCCGGAGAGAAACAGGTGGGTGGCCCGCACGGACCTCTCCCAGACCTCCACCAGCCCGGCGAGGCGCTCCGGCGTCCGGTCCGTCAGCTCCACGATGCGCATGGAAATTCCCCCTCCCCGCAAAAACCGGGAGACGGAACCTCTTCCATCTCCCGGGGGTTTTCTTATCCCAATCGAAGCTCATCCCAGCCGGAGACGCCTGTGCTCCTCCGACTCCTCCACGGCCCGGATGCTGGCCCCCAGGGCCTGGAGCTTTTCCACCAGGTTTTCATAGCCCCGCTCAATGTAATGGACACAGGTGATCTCGCTCTGGCCCTTGGCGGCCAGGGCGGCGATGACCAGGGCGGCCCCCGCCCGGAGGTCCGAGGCCTGGATGGGCGCGCCCACCAGATGGTCCACGCCCTCCACCACGGCGGTCTTGTCGTCCACCTGGATGTTGGCCCCCATGCGCCGGAGCTCGTCTACATAACGGTAGCGGCTGCTCCACACGCTCTCCGTCACCAGGGAGATGCCCTTGGCCAGGGAGAGGACCGTGGTGATCTGGGGCTGCATGTCCGTGGGAAAGCCGGGATAGGGCAGGGTCTTGATGTTGGCCTTGTGGAGGGGGCCGTTCCGCCGGACCAGGAGGGTATCCTCGTGCTCCTCCACCTCCACGCCGCACTCCTGGAGCTTGGCCGTGATGCAGTCCATGTGCTTGGGGATAATATTCTTCACCAGCACCTGTCCCCCGGCGGCGGCCACGGCGGCCATGTAGGTGCCCGCCTCGATCTGGTCGGGGATGATGGCATAGCTGCCGCCCCGGAGGCGGTCCACGCCCCGGATCTTAATCGTGTCCGTGCCCGCGCCCCGGATGTTGGCCCCCATGGAGTTCAGGAAGTTGGCCAAATCCACGATATGGGGCTCCTTGGCGGCGTTTTCGATGACCGTCCGGCCCTCGGCCATGACGGCGGCCATCATGATGTTCATGGTGGCCCCCACGGAGACCACATCCAAATAGATGCTGGTGCCCTTCAAGGGCGCGTCCCCGGCGGTGGCGCGGATGAAACCGCCCTCCACGGCCACGGTGGCCCCCAGGGCGTTGAAGCCCTTCATGTGCTGGTCAATGGGCCGGACGCCCCCGAAGTTGCACCCTCCCGGCAGGGCTACCTCCGCCTGGCCGAAGCGGCCCAGCAGGGCCCCGATGAAATAGGTGGAGGCCCGGATCCGCCGGGCCAGGTCGTAGGGGGTGCGGGTGGAATGGATGTGGCGGCAGTCCACCTCCACGGTGTGCCGGTCCACGGTGCGCACCCCGGCGCCCAGCTGCTCCAAGATGCTGAGGCACAGGGTGACGTCGGAAATCTGGGGGATGTTCTCAATGCGGCAGACCCCGTCCACCAGCAGGGCGGCAGGGATAATGGCAACGGCGGCGTTTTTCGCGCCGCTGATTTCAACTTCGCCAAACAGGGGCGTTCCGCCCTGAATGATATATTTTGTCAAAATATTGACCCTCTCTTCATGCTGCTTTTTGCCGGTCCGGGCGCGGTGGAGCCCCTTTGGAAGCAGGCTCCGCAAGATCACGAAAACAGTTTGCCCGTCTGGCCGCGCTTCATACCCGCGCGGGGCGCGGGGAGGTAAATTCTTCTAAGCGTTGTTTAAGGCCCGAAGGGAACGGCCAAAACCACCTGTGTCCCAGGGCCTGGAGGCCCGTCCCATCCGGTTTTCCCGGCGGGCGGAGGGGCGCGGAGCCGCGCCGGCGCCTCAACAAACTCTACTCATCATAGCACAAACAGGTGAAAAATGCAAACCTTTCCTTCCGTGGTTTCACACAATCTTTTGTCGAAACCGGCACGGGATCATGGGCAGGGAAAAGAGAGGGCTTTGCCGCCCGGGCGTTTTTGAGCGCTTGAAAACGCCCTCTAGCCCGCGGCCTCGGTGCGCCCCCCGACGCTGACGGCGCCCGTGTAGCAGTTCACATAATAGTCCCCCGTGTCCGTGACGATGCGCCACACCGGGGCCAGGGAGGGGGCCGCGCCGCCGCTCTGGAGCTCGTAGCACAGCCGGGTGTCCGTCACGGCGGAGGCCACCGCCACGCTCTCCCGGCGCATCTGCTGGAAGGCCGCCAGGGCCCCGGCGGCGGAGAGGGGCTCCTCTCCCGGGGCGGGGGTGCCGGACTTGGGCAGCAGCGTGCCGCCGGCGGCGGTGACCCGTCCCCCCTCCACCGTGAAGGTCACCGTGGCGTTGAAGACCGGCACGCCGCCGTACAGGCACACGGCGGAGAAGACGCCGTCCCCGTTCTCGTCCAGCCGGACGGCGGGGGCCTCGTAGGAGAAGGTCCGGCAGAAGTCCCGGCAGAAGTCCTCCGGGTCTTCGGACAGGAGGCCCGTGGCCTCGAAGCCGCCCCCGGAGCGGAAGAAGGCCTCGCCCGCCGGACCGGCGTAGTGGAGGATGCCGCCCCCCTGGTCCGAGAAGGCGGGGGCTTTCCCCAGGAGGAAGGCGGCGGCCCGCTCCTCCAGGGCCGTGTCCCGGGCGAGGGTCACGCCGCCGGGGGGCGTCTCCCGGGAGATGGCATGGGCGTCCAGGGCCATGCCGTCCCCGGCGAAGAGGGCCACCAGCTGCTCCACCGTGCGGCGGAAGGCCTCCTGCTCCGCCCCCCGGCGCTGGGCCATGGAGCCCAGGAGAAAGGCGTTCACCAGGACGAGAATCAGGATGATGATGTTCTTCAGGCGGAAGCGGTCCAAGCGACGTCCTCCCTTCAGTCGGAGAGCCAGCAGGCCCGGCACTCCCCATTCCGTTCCACATAGCCCACGGAGAGCTCCTTCCCCGGGTCCCCGGCGGCCACGGCCAGGGCCTGGGCCAGGGGCAGGAGCAGGGACGCCTCCCCGGTGGGGAGGTACTGCCGGAAGCGCACCGTCAGGGCGGTGACGCCGGAGCCGGTGAGGGTGACCTCCGCGGCGAAGCCCCCGTCCTGGAAGCGCACGGGGACCCCCGCCACCTGGTAGCCGAAGCGGAGAATGATCGCGTCCCCGCTGCGCCGGAGGCTCCGGAGGTAGGGCCGGGCCTCCCCGGAGACGGGGGAGAGGAGCTCCCCCAGCAGGGCCCCGGCCCCCAGGGCCGCCTCCCGGAGGGTGGGCTGGGCCCCGGCGGCCTTGATCTTGAGGGTGGGAACCTGGCCGCTCTGGTAGAAGACGCTGTTGTCAGGCCGGATGCGCACGGTCCGGTCCCGGTCCATGATGAGCTCCGTGCCGCTGGACTCGGTGTGGCGGGTCATGCTCCGGGCGTTGAAGCCCAGGGCCGTGAGGAGCCAGTCCGTGGAGGCCAGGGGGTCCCCCGCCGCGCAGGCGGGGAGCTCCGGCGGCTCCGCCGGGAGGAGGGAACAGGGGTCCAGGCTCCGCTCCGGGCTGCCCGGCCCCCCGTCCATGGCGAAGGAGGCCCCGCCCTGCTCATAGCGGCCGATGACCTGGCGCAAGCCCTCCGCCGAGATGGCGGTGGCCGCCCGGGAACAGCCGTCCGCCCCGTCCCAGAGGTAGAGGGCCGTGCCGCCGTCCTGGGGGGCGATGAGGATCCGCCGGGCGCTGAGGTCCTCCCGGGGGGAGACCTCCTCCCCGCCGCCCGCCAGCCCCGCCAGCACCGACAGGGGCAGGGGTTCCAGAAAGTCATAGTAGAGGGAGGCCCCCTCCAGGGCCCGGCGGAAATCCCGGGGGGCGCAGGGGGCGTAGTCCCGGGCGGAGCCCAGGGCCTCCAGCAGGCAGCGGCCCAGGGGCTCGGTAAAGGCCTCGTCCCCGGTGGTGAGGGTCAGGCTGCCGTAGCGCCCATAGTCCCCGGTGACCGCCACCCGCACCGGGGCGGTGAGCCCGGCGTCCGGGGCGGCGCTGACGGGCTGGCTTGGGGCGGCCTCGTCGTAGGGGCCGGGGAGCTCCAGGCTGGCCAGCTGGGTCTGGGCCAGGAGGACCACCGCCAGGACGGACAGCAGGGTGATGATGATGTTCTGCGCCAGGTTCCGGCGGGCGCGCCGCTGCTCTTCCATGGGCTATTCCTCCGTTTGGCCCCCCCGGCCCTGGGCAATGGGCAGGGTCATGCGTATGGTGGTGCCCCGGCCCTCGTGGGGAACCAGGGCGATGACGCCGTGGTGCCGCTGGACGATCTCCCGGGCGATGGACAGCCCCAGGCCCGTGCCCCCGGACTCCCGGGACCGGGCCTTGTCCACCCGATAGAAGCGGTCGAAAATCCGCTCCCGGTCCTTCTCCGGGATGCCGATGCCGTCGTCCCAGACCTCCATCCAGACGGTGTCCTCCTCGCACCCGGCCAGGACGCGGATGTGGCCCCCGTCGGGGGTGTACTTGATGGCGTTGCCCAGGATGTTCATCATGACCTGCTCCAGGCGGCTGCGGTCCCCCACGATGAGGGGCAGGTTGTCCAGGCCGCCGCAGGTGAGCTCGTGGCCCCGCTGGCGGGCGTTCAGCGCGCTGGAGCGGACCACGCTTCGGATGGCCTCGGCAAAGGGGAACCGGGAGAGGACCAGCTCCGCGTCCCCCCGGTCCAGCCGGGAGAGGGTCAGGAGGTCCTGAACGATGTGGGTCATTCGGTCCGTCTCCGTGATGATGATGTCCAGGAAGCTGTTGGAGGTCTCCAGGGGGATGTCCCCCTCGGCGTCCCGGAGGGTCTCGGCGTAGGTCCGGACGTTGGTCAGGGGGGTCCGGAGCTCGTGGGAGACGTTGGCCACGAATTCCTTCCGGCGCTCCTCGTTCCGGTGCTGCTCGGTGATGTCGTGGAGCACGATGAGCACGCCCCCCCGCTCCCGGTCGGAGAAGGGGGCCAGGTAGACCTCCAGGGTCTTCTCGCCCACCTCCAGCTGGCCCTCGGCGAAGTTGGGCCGCTGGAGGGCCAGCATCTCCTGGAAGGGGTAGAGGGAGCCGAAGAGCTCGTCATAGGTGCACCGGGGCCCCACGGGGCGCTGGAGCATGTCGTTGGCGGCGGGGTTGCAGTGGATCAGGGCCCCGTCGTGGGAGAAGGCCACCACGCCGTCGGTCATGTGAAGAAAGAGGGTGTCCAGCTTGTTGCGCTCGTTCTCCACGGCGGCCAGGGTGGACTGGAGGACCCCGGCCATCTCGTTGAAGGTGCCCGTGAGGATGCCGATCTCGTCGGTGGACTCCACGGGGAGGGCGCTGCCGAAGTCCCCGGCGGCCATTTTCTCCGCCCCGGCGGTGAGCTTCTCGATGGGGTCCACCATGGTCTTGGAGAGGAGGAAGCTCAGGAGCACGGAGATGAGCAGGCCGATGAACAGGGCCTGCATGATGATGACAAAGAGCTGTTCATTGAGGCCGGAGACAGTGTCCCGGTTGTCCAGGATGTAAATAATGAAAGCGTTGTCCCCCCCGAAGATGGGGATGGCCACGTCCATATAGTCCGCCGTGACGTCGCTGACGTCCCCGATCCCGGTTTCGTCCCGCCGGAGGACGGCGTTCCGGGCGGTGAGAAGGTTGGGGCTCTGCTCCCGGGGCATGGCGCTCTCGTCGGCGGAGCCCCCCAGGTAGGCGCCGGTCTCGCCGTCCAGGACGAAGTAGTTCCGGCTATCGTAGTCGATGCCCAGCCGCCCGGCGGCGGCGTCCATCATCTGCTGGATGAGGACGGCCCCGTTCTCCTGGGCGGCCTCCCCCCGGAGAGAGGCGACGAACTCCCACTGGCCGGCGCCGAAGACGCTGTCGATCTGCTGGTAGAAGGTGTCGGTAAAGAAGCCGGAGACGTTGATGGTCAGGAAGGCCCCAACCACCGCCATCAGGGAGGTGATGAGCAGGAGCAGGATGAGGGTCAGCTTCATATGGAGGCTTCTGAACATGAAAAGAACACCTTCTTTATGGGGCCCCGGGGAGGGGGCTTGGGATTGTTCTGACGGGGGCCTTATTCCGTCCCTGAAAGCCTCCCTCTTTGAGGGAGGTGGCACGGCGAAGCCGTGACGGAGGGAGTTTGCATGGGGCTGGGTTTTACGGGGGAAACGGGGGAACTCCCTCAGTCACCGCCTCTGGCGGTGACAGCTCCCTCAGAGAGGGAGCCTTGGGGTTGAGTCTACCGAAGTTGTAGCGTTCCGGGAGAACGGGCCGCCGAGCACCCGCAAGGAGTA
>CAMXNV010000037.1 GCA_947245315.1 uncultured Oscillibacter sp.
TGGCCCAGTTGGGCCGGAGGTAGGCCAGGTTCCCCGGCTCGCCGAAGTGCATTTTAATAGCGACAAATTTGTCCTCCATATCGATGTCGCCGAAGCCGGCGGTCATCATCAGGCGGGCCAGCTTCTGGAGCAGGTTCTCCCGCCAGCTGGGACAGCGGAAGTCCGCGAAATAGACCTTAGACACCTCAGACATAAGTCATACGCTCCTTTACCTTAGTATTCCTCGGGTGCATTCATGAATTTAAAAGACAGTGTATCATATGGAGTGGGGTCCATGTCAAGCCCTTTCCGGCAATTTTGAGGGGGCCTCTTTTTCGGGGAACGGTAAAAAAGCGTTTTAGCGGTTGTATTTACCTCCGGCTTGTGCTAAACTATTACAGATTATAATAACATAGGAGTATTCCCATAGCTGGAGGCGCAAACATGAAAATCGTTGTTTTGGCCGGGGGCCTCTCCACCGAGCGGGCGGTCTCCCTGGTGACGGGGACCGGCATCTGCCGCTGCCTGCGGGAGCGGGGCCACCGGGCCATTTTAGTGGATTTGTTTTTGGGCGTGGAGGCGCTGCCGGAGGACCCGGAGAGTCTCTTTGACGCGGCGGACGGCCTGTGTCCCGACGCGCGGATCGACGCCTCGGCCCCGGACCTGGAGGCCGTCCGGCGGAGCCGGAAGGACCAGAGCCCCCGGGTGTTCGGGCCCAACGTGCTGGAACTGTGCCAGCGGGCGGACATCGTCTTCCTGGGCCTCCACGGCCAGGACGGGGAGGACGGCCGGGTCCAGGCAACTCTGGAGCTGCTGGGCGTGCCCTACACCGGCTCGGGCTACCTGTCCTCGGGCATTGCCATGGACAAGGCGATGGCCAAGCGGGTCATGGCCGCCGAGGGCATCCGGACCCCCAAGTGGGGAGTGCTGGACTACGCCCCGGAGGACGCCCCCCGCCTGGCTCAGGAGCTGCCCATGCCCTGCGTGGTGAAGTGCACCACCGGGGGGTCCTCCCTGGGGGTCTTCCTGCCGGAGGACCGGGAGGAGCTGCGGGAGGCCCTGGTTCAGGTCCGCCGGTTCAGCGGACAGGTGATCTGGGAGGAGCGGATCCGGGGCCGGGAGCTGACGGTGGCCGTCCTGGGGGACCGGGCCCTGCCCGCCGTGGAGACCGTCCCCGCCGGGAAGGACTTCGACTACGCCGCCAAGTACCAGAAGGGGGGCGCGGCGGAGACCTGCCCCGCCCATCTGACGGAGGCCGAGGCCGCCGCCGCCGGGGACCTGGCCCTCCGGGTCCACAGGGCCCTGGGCCTGGCGGTGTACTCCCGGACGGACATGATTCTGGACGGGGAGGGGAAGCTCTGGTGCCTGGAGGTCAATTCCCTGCCGGGGATGACCCCCACCAGCTTCGTGCCCCAGGAGGCCGCCGCCGTAGGATTGAGCTACGCCGACCTCTGCGAGGAAATCGTCCGCCTCTCCCTCCCCCTCTCCCGCCGCTAGTTACTTTTTCTTGTAAGAAAAAGTAACCAAAAAGAACTTTAGCACGCTCTAAGGTCTGGTAGTGGACCGGGCTTGTCACACGACAACGTAGTTGGAGCTTGCTATACATGCTGTTTTATGCTGAATTTGCTGAGTACGGCCCCGGCTTACAGGGTTTGCTGTGTACCCTGTTTTGAATGTAAGACTTGCAAATACGGCGCTTGCCGTAACGCCGCCTGAGGGCAAAACCCGTTGGATACAGCGCTTACGCACAGAACGTACCTTACATAACATACCACTTGAGAAAGAAAACGCGCCCGGTCCGGGCGCGGGGAGGACGATGGAATGGAGCCCATGACTGTTGGCCAGATCGCCGCCGCCGTGGACGGTGTGTGGCTGAACCCCAGAGAGAACGCCCCCGAGGTCGCTGCGGTCTGCACCGACAGCCGCGAGCTGACCCCCGGCTGCCTGTTCCTGCCCTGGGTGGGGGAGCGGTTTGACGGCCATGACTTTATCGACGCGGCCCTGGAGGGCGGCGCGGCGGGGTGCCTCTGCGCCCGGCCGCCGGAGCGCCTCCGGGAGGATAAGTTTTACATCCGGGTGGCGGACACCCGCCTGGCCCTCCGGGACCTGGCCGCGGCCTACCGGAGCCAATTTTCCATCCCGGTGATCCAGGTCACCGGCAGCGTGGGGAAGACCACCACCAAGGATATGATCGCCGCCGTGCTGGGGGCGAAGCTCCGGGTCTGGAAGACCCCGGAGAACTACAACAACGACGTGGGAACCCCCCTGACCCTCCTGGGCCTGACCCGGGAGCACCAGGCGGCGGTGATCGAGACGGGCATGAACCACTTCGGAGAGATCGAGTACCTCACGGAGATGGTGAGGCCGGACATTGCCGTCATCTCCAACATCGGGGACGCCCATATAGAATACCTGGGCAGCCGGGAGGGCATTTTAAAGGCCAAGTGCGAGATTTTCCAGCACCTGAAGAAGGACGGCCTGGCCGTTTTGAACGGGGACGATCCCCTGCTGGGCACGGTGTCCGTCCCCTTCCGGACCGTGCGCTGCGGCAAGTCCGACTACTGTCAGGCCCGGATCACCGAGCTGACGGACCACGGCGTGGAGGGCATCCGTTGCACCGTGGCCACGGAGCGGGACCGCTATGACCTGAGCATCCCCGCCCCCGGGGAGCATATGGCCTACGCCGCCGCCATCGCCGCGGCGGTGGGGGAACGCCTGGGCCTGAGCCGGGAGGAGATCGCCCGGGGGGCCGCGTCCTACGTGCCCAGCGGCAGCCGGATGCGGATTCTCCGCCTGGCGGAGCGCCGGATGCTGTTGGACGACTGTTATAACGCCAACCCCCAGTCCGTGGCGGCGGCCCTGGAGATCCTGGCCCGGACGGAGTGCGAGCAGACGGTGGCCGTCCTGGGGGACATGGGCGAGCTGGGCGAGCTGGGGAACCGGGCCCATTACAACCTGGGGGCCCTGGCCTCCATGCTGGGGGTGGACCTGGTCTTCGCCATCGGGAGCCCGGACCGGGCCGGACGGATTGCCGACGGCGTCGCCCAGAGCGGCGGCTCCGTGCTCTACTTTCCCACCAAGGAGGAGGCCCTCCCGGAGCTCCGCCGCCAGTTCAACCCCGGCACCGTCATGCTGGTCAAGGCCTCCCACGCGATGCACTTCGGCTGGCTGGTGGAGCAGCTCCACAGTTGACGGCGGGCCCTGGGGGGCCGGAGAAAGGGGCTCCCCGGGCTTTGCGTTTCGTGCAGATAATCAGAGGTTTTTAAGGAATATTTTATGATCGAGATACAAGTGAGCTCCCTGGTGAAATCCTTCGAGGTGGGGCACAATGTGCTGGACGGGCTGACCTTCCAGATTGACCAGGGAGAGCGGGTGGGCCTGCTGGGCCGGAACGGCGCGGGCAAGACCACCCTGTTTCGCATATTGACGGGAGAGCTGGACCATGACGAGGGCGGGGTGACCATCGCATCCGGCCACCGGCTGGGCCTGATCTCCCAGATTCCCGTCTACCCGCCGGGGTACACGGTGGAGGATGTGCTCCGCTCCGCCTTCGCCCGGCTGGAGAGTCTGGCAAGGGAGATGGAGGCCCTGGAGGGCCGCATGGCGGCGGGGGAGAACGACCCCGCCCTGCTGCGGCGCTACGGGTCCCTCCGGGAGCGGTTCGAGGTCTTCGGGGGCTATGACACCGACGTGGCCGTGAACAAGATCGCCGGGGGCCTGTCCATCTCCCAGGAGATGCGGGAGCAGCTCTTTGACAGCCTCTCCGGCGGGGAGAAGACCCGGGTGAACCTGGGCCGCCTGATTCTGGAGGACACGGACATCCTGCTCCTGGACGAGCCCACGAACCACCTGGACCTCCACGCCACCGAGTGGCTGGAGGAGTACATCCGGGGCTTTCGGGGCACCGTGGTGGCCATCTCCCATGACCGCTATTTCCTGGACCGGGTGGTCACCCGGGTCATCGAGATCGAGGACGGCAAGGCGGAGTTCTACAGCGGAAACTACAGCTTTTACGCCGTGGAGAAGGAGCGCCGCTATCAGGAGCGCTTGAAGCAGTACCAGAAGGAGCAGGCCAAGATCCAGCAGCTGGAGAAGGCGGCGGATCAGCTGCGCCTGTGGGCCTTCCAGGGCATGGACAAGACCTATCGCCGGGCCATCAACATCGAGCGGCGGATTGAGCGCATGCGCACCACCGCCAAGCCCACCAAGGCCCGGAAGATGGACGCCCGCTTCTCCACCGCCGAGTTCCACGGGGACGAGCTGCTGGGCATCCGGAACCTGGCCAAGTCCTATGGGGACAAGCACCTCTTTGACGGCATCACCCTGAAAATCGAGGGGGGCGAGCGAATCGCCCTCATCGGGGACAACGGCACGGGGAAGTCCACCCTCATCAAGATGATTATGGGGGAGCTGTACCCGGACGAGGGCCGCATCAAGCTGGGCCCCCAGGCCAAGCCCGCCTACCTGCCCCAGATCATCCACTTTGAGCACCCGGACTGGAACCTGGTGGAAAACATGATGGCGGCCAAGCGGGGCCTCTCGGCCCAGAGCGCCCGGAACCGCCTGGCGGCCTATGATTTCCGGGGGGAGGACGTGTTCAAGCCCGTGTCCGTCCTCTCCGGCGGGGAGCAGAGCCGTCTGCGGCTGTGCATGCTGATGGACGGGGAGATCAACTTCCTCATCCTGGACGAGCCCACCAACCACCTGGATATCGCCTCCCGGGAGTGGATCGAGGAGGCGGTGGAGAGCTACGACGGGACGCTGCTCTTCGTCAGCCACGACCGCTATTTCATCAACCGCTTCGCCACTCGGATTTGGGAGCTGGCGGAGGAGACCATTACGGACTACCCCATGGGCTTTGCCCAGTACCGGCAGATGAAGGCCCAGGAGGAGGCGGCCAAGGCCGCGCCGCCCAAGCCGGTAAAGGAGAAGGCGGAGCGCCCCGTCCGGGGCAACCGGGCCCAGCAGAACGCCCGGCGGCAGCTGACCATCTGCGAGCGGGATATTGCCAAAGCGGAGGAGCAACTTGCCGCCCTGGAGGCGGCCATGGAGGCCGCGGCCTGTGACTACGAGAAGCTGACGGCCCTGACGGAGGAGCGGGAGGCCGCCCAGGCGGCCCTGGACGCCCTCTATGAAAAATGGGAACAGCTCAGCGAGGAGGCCGGGGAGGCGTGACGCCTCCGGCGGTCTGCGTTTCCGGGCCGCCGAAGGCGGCGGCCCCTACAGAGGAAGAACATGCGAAAGAAAATTCCCTATGTCTGCATCGCCCTGCTGGCCCTGACGGGGCTGGCTGTGGCGGTGATCCCCAACGGGATGCGCTTCACCGGCTGGCTGCTCCTCGGAGCGGCGGCGGTGTGGGCCATGGGCGCGCTCGTGGTCCGCTGGGGGAGGCGCTCCCGGGCCGGGAGAATCTGCCAATGGATTTTTTTCACGGGCCTGAGCCTGGGCCTGGCGATTCTGATTGGCATCGAGGCGGTCATCGTCTTCCGGGGGGAGGCGGACAACTCCGCCGTCCCCGTGGACGCGGTGATCGTCCTGGGGGCCGGGGTCAACGGCGAGACCCCCTCGGCGGCCCTGTGGAGCCGCATCCGGGCGGCGGAGGACTACCTCCAAAAGCACCCGGACGTGCCGGTGGTTCTCTCCGGCGGCCGGGGCCCCGGGGAGAACATCTCCGAGGCGGAGGCCATGCGCCGGGCGCTGGAGGGCACGGGGGCGGAGCTCCTCCCGGAGGACCGCTCCACCAACACGGCGGAGAACTTCCGGTACTCGAAGGAGCTGCTGGAGGAGTACGGCTTGGACACGGAGACGGCGGTGGTCGCCGTGGTGACCAACGACTTCCACTGTTTCCGCTCCCACATGATTGCCCAGCGGCAGGGCCTGAGGACCGTCGACGTTCCGGCGGAGCTCCCCTGGTGGTGGCTCACCGCGAACTACTATTTGCGGGAGGCCTTCGCCGTCGTCAAGACGGCCCTGTTCGACTTGAATGTATAGATTGACCATGGACGATGAGGGATACGGCCCGAAGCGCCGTTCTTTTCAAGCGCCCCCTGGTCCAGGATCCATTTTTTGAAGGAGTGTTGCCAAGTGGCATGGAATAACGTCCTATGCGTCTATTACTCCCGGACGGGGAACACCCGGACCGCCATGGAGGAGATTGCCAAGGCCCTGGGGGCCGAGCTGGTGGAGCTCCAGGACAGCGTGGACCGCAGCGGCTGGGGTGGCTGGCTCCGCTGCGGCGTGGACGCTATGCGGCGGTCCCTGCCGCCGGTGAAGTGCGCGTCCAAGTTTCCCCTGACGGATTACCGGCTGGTGATCGTGGGCTCCCCCGTCTGGGCGGGGCGCTGCTCCTCGGTGGTGCGGAGCTTCCTCAAGCAGAACGGCAGGGACATCCGGAACGCCTCCTATGTCCTCACCCGGGGCTGTGAGGACAAGAACGAGGAGATTTTCGAACAGATGGACCGCTACACCCCCTGCGGGCACCGCACGGCGGTCTCCCTCCGTAGCGGCTCCGTAGGCTACGCCTTCTGGCAGGAGGAATTCCTCCGCCAAACCCAAGACTTCCTCACCTCCCCCCGGTAGTCCTTTTCTTTCGAGAAAGAAAAGGACCAAAAGAAAGCTGGCTCGCACTGAGGGTCCGGTGGTTGTTTGGGCCTCTGCGACGGCGACGTAGAGTTGCAAGTTTGAGAGCGGCCTCCTCTTTGGGAGGGCTGTAGGCGAGAGAAAAGCCGGCAGTCCGGCAGTTGCGGGGACTCCCGCGACCACCCGACCCGGCACAGAGCCGGTTGCCGTCGCTTCGGCTGGAGCGAGCGCCCGGCCCCCGAAGCGCGCGAAAGTTCTTTTTGCTGCTTTTTCTTACAAGAAAAAGCAGAAAGGAGTGACCCTATGTTGGAAAGACTAAGAGAATTGGCGCTCCGGAAGGAGGACCTGGAGGCCCAGCTGGCGGACCCGGCGGTCTATGGGGACGGCGGGCGGCTCAGGGCCCTCCAGAGGGAGCTGAAGGAGCTGACGCCGGTGGTGGAGGCCTGGAGGGCCCTGGAGGGCGCGGAGCGCCGCCGGGAGGAGGCCGGGGCCCTGCTCCGGGACCCGGAGCTCCGGGAGCTGGCCCAGGAGGAGCTCTCCGCCGCCCGGGAGGAGGCGGAGCGCCTCCGGGAGGAGCTGAAAGTCCTCCTGCTGCCCAGGGACCCCAACGACGAGCGGAACGTAATCCTGGAGCTCCGGGGCGGCGTCGGCGGCGAGGAGGGGGCCCTGTTTGCCCACTCCCTGCTCCGGATGTACGGCATGTACGCCCAGCGCCGGGGCTGGCGCATGGAGACCCTCAGCCTCAGCGAGACGGAGCTGGGGGGCGTGAAGGAGTGCAGCGTCCTCATCGAGGGAGAGGGGGCCTTCTCCCGCCTGAAATTCGAGAGCGGCGTCCACCGCGTCCAGCGGGTCCCGGAGACGGAGTCCGGGGGACGGATTCACACCAGCGCCGCCACCGTGGCCGTGCTCCCCGAGGCGGAGGAGGTGGACGTGGAGATCGACCCCAAGGACCTGCAAATCGACACCTACCGGTCCTCCGGCGCCGGGGGCCAGCACGTCAACAAGACCGAGTCCGCCATCCGGATCACCCACCTGCCCACGGGCTTGGTGGTGGAGTGCCAGGACGAGCGGAGCCAGTATAAGAACAAGGACAAGGCCATGAAGGTCCTCCGGTCCCGGCTCTACGAGCGGGAGCAGGCCCGGCAGGCGGAGGCCGCCGCCTCGGAGCGCCGGAGCCAGGTGGGCAGCGGGGACCGCAGCGAGCGGGTCCGGACCTATAACTTCCCCCAGGGCCGGGTGACGGACCACCGGATCGGCCTGACGCTCTACAAGCTGGACGCCGTCATGGACGGGGATTTGGATGAGATCGTGGACGCCCTGGTGACGGCGGACCAGGCGGAGAAGCTGAAGGGCGGCGGCGGATGAGGCGGCTGGCCCGGGGGCTGGGCCTGGTTCTGGGCCTGGTCCTGACGGCGGCCCTGACGGGGCTGGAGGCCCTGCTGGCCTGGAACTGGTTTTGGTTGACGCTGTATGTGATGGAGTACGGAAGGGCGGAAAACCCTTACGCCGCCGAGGACGCGGATATCGCGGGCATTTGCGCCCTTCTGCTGCTGCCCCTCTGTTTGGCGGCGCTGGCGTGGGTTGTGTACGAGATCGTTGCGCGTTTGGAAAAAGCGGGCGGGAGCCCGGACGGAGAGATAGAGGCGAAGAAGAATGCAGACAATTTACTATGACTTGCGGGACACCAAGGGGCAGCAGAAGGAGATCGAGGACAAGATTTCCGCCGCTGCCAAGATTCTCCGGGAGGGGGGCCTGGTGGGCATCCCCACGGAGACGGTCTATGGCCTGGGGGCGGACGGGACCAACCCCGAGGCCGTCCGGCGCATCTTCGAGGTGAAGGGCCGTCCCCAGGACAACCCCCTGATTCTCCACGTCACCGGGGCCCAGTGGCTGCCCCGGTACTGCGAGGACATCCCCCCGGTGGCCTATGTGCTGGCCCGGAAGTTCTGGCCGGGGCCCCTGACCATGATCCTCAAGCGCCAGCCCACCGTGCCCGACGAGACCACGGCGGGCCTGGACACCGTGGGGGTCCGCTGCCCCAACCACCCCGTGACCCTGGCCATCATCCGGGAGGCGGGCATGGCCATCGCGGCCCCCAGCGCCAACACCTCCGGCCGGCCCAGCTGCACCACGGCCCAGGACGTCATGGAGGACGTGGGGGGCCGGGTGGACGTGGTGGTGGACGGGGGGCCCTGCACCGTGGGCGTGGAGTCCACCGTGCTGGACCTGACCTGTGAGCCCCCCCGGCTGCTGCGCCCCGGCGGGCTGCCCGTGGAGGACATCGAGCGCCTCATCGGCCACGTGGACGTGGACCGGGCGGTGAGCGCCTCCCTGGGGGAGAACGAGCGCCCCGGGGCCCCGGGGATGAAGTACCGGCACTACGCCCCCAAGGCTCCGGTGACGGTGATCACCGGCGCGCCCATGAGCTCCGCCAAGGAGATTGAGCGCCGGGCGGGGCCCACCTCCGGCGTGATCTGCTTCGACGAGTACGCCCACCTCTTCCCCCAGCAGCTGGTCCGCCCCCTGGGGCCCAGCAGCGACAAGCAGCTTCAGGCCCAGCGGGTGTTCGAGGCCCTGCGGAGCTTTGACAGCACCGAGGTGACGGAGATCTTCGCCCAGTGCCCGGACAACCGGGGGCTGGGGCTGGCCATCGGGAACCGGCTGAAGAAGGCGGCGGGCTTCCACGTGATCGACGCGGACAGCCGCCGGATCATCCTGGGCCTCACCGGGGGCACCGGCGCGGGCAAGACCAGCGCCCTGAACGCCCTCCGGGACCTGGGGGGCCAGGTGATCGACTGCGACGCCGTGTATCATGAGATCCTGGAGGGCAGCGAGGAGTTCAAAAACGCCATCAACGAGAAGTTCCCCGGGGTGTTCAGCCGGGAGGGCCGCCTGAACCGGAAGAAGCTGGGCCAGGAGGTCTTCGCCAAGCGGGAGCGCCTGGACCAGCTGAACGCCATCGTGTTCCGCTACCTGCTGCCGGAGCTGGAGCGCCGGGTGGAGGCCGCCGACGGCCTCTATGCCATCGACGCCATCAACCTCTTCGAGAGCGGCCTGGACCGCCTCTGTGACCGGACCATCGCCGTGACGGCCCCCACGGAGCTGCGGGTGAAGCGGGTCATGGCCCGGGATCACATCTCCGAGCAGTACGCCCGCCTGCGGATCAACGCCCAGAAGCAGGACGAGTTCTATCGGGGCAAGTGCGACTGCGAGCTGAACAACGCCAGCGACTCCCCGGAGGAGTTCCGCAAGGAGGCCCGCCTCTTCTTCGAGCGCCTGGTGGAGGCCGTGCAGGAGGAGAAGCGCCACGGATGACTTCTTTTCTTTTGAAAAAGAAAAGAAGCAAAAGAAAACCAGCGCGCTCTGTGATCTTTGCTGAACGGCAGCCGGTGCGACGGCAACTTAAATTTACCTTATGATGGAGGCTTTTTTATGGACAAGAACGAGTTTAAGGAGCTGAAAGAACAGCTCCTCTCCAAGAAGAAAAACGGCTATGACCTTCTGCCCCGAGAGGAGCGGGCGGCCATGGAGGACTATTGCGCGGGCTATATGCGCTTCCTGGATGTGAGCAAGACCGAGCGGCTCTGCGCCGCCGAGGCGGTCCGCATGGCGGAGGCCAAGGGCTACCGGCCCTACAGCCCCGGGATGAGCCTGGAAGCCGGGGACCGGGTGTATGTCTGCAACCGGGGCAAGGCCGTCATGCTGGCCCACATCGGGCGGCAGTCCCTGGCGGAGGGCATCCAGCTGGCGGCGGCCCACATCGACTCCCCCCGGCTGGACCTGAAGCCCAACCCGCTGTACGAGGACAGCGAGCTGGCCTATTTCAAGACCCACTACTACGGCGGCATCCGCAAGTACCAGTGGGTGACCATCCCCCTGGCCCTCCACGGCGTGGTGGCCTTGAAGGACGGGAGCCGGGTGACGGTCCGCATCGGCGAGGAGAAGGGGGAGCCCCGGCTGGTCATCACGGACCTGCTGCCCCACCTGGGGGCCGCCCAGAACAAGAAGCCCCTGGCCGAGGCCGTCCCCGGGGAGACGCTGAACCTACTGCTGGGCAGCGAGCCCATCGGCGGCGAGGAGGAGTCCGGCCGGGTGAAGCTGGCGGTGATGAAGCTGCTCCACGAGAAGTACGGCATCCTGGAGGACGACCTGACCTCCGCGGAGCTGGAGGCCGTCCCGGCGGTGAAGGCCTGTGACATCGGCCTGGACCGCTCCCTCATCGGGGCCTATGGCCACGACGACCGGGTGTGCGCCTACGCCGCCCTCAAGGCCCTGCTGGACCTGGAGGAGGCCCCGGAGAAGACCGCCGTGTGCATCCTGGCGGACAAGGAGGAGATCGGCTCCGACGGCGTGACGGGTATGCAGTCCGCCGCTTTCGATACCTTCGTCGAGGACCTGTGCGCCGCCCAGGACGTGGCCCTCCGGGCCTGCTTCGGCAAGTCCTTCTGCCTCAGCGCCGACGTGACGGCGGCCTTTGACCCCAACTTCCCCGACGTCTTTGAGAAGCGGAACGAGTCCCAGCTCAATTACGGCGTGGGCCTTTGCAAGTACACCGGCGCCCGGGGCAAGTCCGGGGCCTCCGACGCGGACGCGGAGACGGTGGCCTATGTCCGCCGCCTGTTCGATGAGGCGGGGGTCATCTGGCAGATCTCGGAGCTTGGCAAGGTGGACGCCGGAGGCGGCGGCACCGTGGCCATGTATATGGCCAACCGGAACATCAGCACCCTGGATGCCGGGGTGCCGGTGCTGAGCATGCACGCCCCCTTTGAGACCGTGGCGAAGCTGGACTGCTACGAGACCTACAAGGCCATGCGGGCCGTGTTCCAGGTGAAGGTCTGGCGGGGTTGAGCGCGGACGAAAAAAGGACTGTGCCCCATGGGGCACAGTCCTTTTAGCTTCTGGAGAGATGTTCGTTTGCGTCTCAGGCTCCCTCTCTGAGGGAGCTGGCACCGCCGCAGGCGGTGACGGAGGGAGTTAACCCGGTTTCCTCTCCCGGAAAAGGCTCCCTCCGGCTTTGACGGCGGCGCTGTTCCGGATCACGGCGTGCGGCTGACCTCGCAGCTGAGGGTGTAGCCGTCCAGCCGGTTGAAGTTGAAAGCGGGGTCTCCCTGGAGGGTGATTCGCCAGGAGACGGTGCCCCCCATCCGGTCGTCCTCTTGATCGGTGATGGCGAAGAGGGTGGTCAGGGGAGCGCCGGACATGTCGGTGATCCGGTAGTCGTTGTGGTTCCCCTCCCAGGGGATGATGTCGGCAAAGGCCTCATCCCAGCGGCTGTAGCGGATGATGTAGCCCGCGCCGGGAACCTCCGGGTCCTCAAAGCGGGCGGTGTAGACGCAGGCCTGGAAGAGGGGGAAGGGCACCTGGATGGTGAACACCGCCTCCTGGGGGGAGTAGACGTCCACGGTGACCTTGGCGTCGTAGACGCCGTCCTGGGTGAACTCACTGCCGTCCAGGCCCAGGGAGTAGGCCCGGCCCTGGCCGGCGAGGGTCCGCAGGGGGCGCGCCTCCTCCTGGGGCTCCTCCTGAGCGGGGGCCGGAGAGGGGGCGGGCTCCTCCTCGGGGGCGGAGGGCTCGTTGGTGAAGCAGCGGTAGAGGAAGGTGATGATCTGCCCCCGGGTGCAGACCTCCTTCGGGGAGAAGGTGGCCTCGGAGGTGCCGGAGGTGATGCCCCACTCCACGGCCCAGGCCACGGCCTGGGCATAGACCGCCTCGGGGTCCACGTCGGTGAAGGACCCGGGGGCGCTGGCGGCGGGGGACCCGGAGTAGCGCCAGAGGAAGTTCATGGCCGTGCCCCGGGTGCAGGGGGCGGCGGGATCGAAGAGGACGCCCCCTGCGGGGACGGGAACGGTGCCGTGGGGGAAGTCCGTGTCGGTTAAGATGCCGGTCTCAAAGGCCCAGCCGACGGCCTTAAGAAAGTCCGGGTTCATGGTTACCTCGACCGCCGCGATGCTTGCCTCCGTCTCCGGGGACCCGGCGGCCCGCCAGAGGAAGGTGAGAATCTGCCCCTGGGTACACAGGGCGTCGGGGGAGAAGGTGGTGGCTGTGGTGCCGGTGGTGATGCCCTTTTCCACGGCCCAGGCGATGGGCGCGGCATAGTACAGCCCCTCGTCCACGTCGGAGAAGGCCGCCGCCGCGGGCGCCGTCAGCAGGGCCAGAGCCAGGGCCAGAGCGGCCAGAGTCTTTTTCATATGCGCGCACCTCGCTTTTCAAAAAATTGACGCCGCCGGTCCGGCGGACGCTTGACCTACGTCCTATTTTAAAATATTTTTCCTCGGATGACAAGCCCTGTTTTGCAAAAACCAGAAATTGTGAAAAATGGGCCCGGCGGAGGGCCCCGGGACGGTCCTATTCGAAGGTTTTATCCTGTAGGGGCGGACCTATGTGTCCGCCCTTCTATAGGAAGCTCCGAGGTTCCGGGGAAATGGCCTGGTCAGGGGACCAGGCCCCACAGGGTGTTTGATCGATAGGACACCCTGTAGGGGCGGCCCCCTTGGGCCGCCCGGTTTCCTGGAAACCCCGGCAGTTTCAGAGGAACGGGCCGCCGGGGGCGGCGGCCCTACGGGGAATCTACCAATAGAACACCTTGTAGGGGAGGGGCTCTGTCCCCTCCTGCTCCTCCGGGACTGCCTTGCTTCCGAAAGACGGGGCGGGACAGAGCCCGCCCCCTACATATAAAATCTCCGATTAGGACATCCCCGTTTTATCGGGGAGTGTCCAAAAGGAGAGTTAAAAGAAGTCAAAGAGGGAAAAGGGAACAGCGGTCCCAGGATGGCGGGAACGATAACGGTCCTTGTGGCGTCCAAAACGATTATAAGCATGAACAAAGACCGTGAGGACCGCCTGAAGATTCTCCAGTTTTCTCGGGAAACACCTGCTCCGCCGGGCCAGTGTCGGAATATAATGGCGCAGATCAGCATTGACGCCTTCCACCGTGAAGGTGTCA
>CAMXNV010000038.1 GCA_947245315.1 uncultured Oscillibacter sp.
AACTCGTCGGCCACGGACATGCTGACAATCTGCCGCCGGATCAGGGAGGGCTGGGCCTTCTTGGACCAGGAGAACTCATCCACGGCCAGGTAGACCTCCATCCCCAGGTCCCGGATGGCGGTGACGATGCCCTTGTGGGAGAGGGAGAAGGGGTCGAAGGTGCCCGGGAAGAAGGCTGCGGCCTTGTCCCGCCACTCGAAGCGGAAGGGGCCGCTCTCGATCTTGTGCTTCACCGCGAAGCGATAGATGTGAGAGAGGGCGGCGGCGGTGTGGAAAAAGGTCAGCTCCTGCTCCTCCTGCTCGCCGATGAGGAAGAGGAGCTTCTTGGCAACCAGGGTGAAGAGGCTGGTCTTGTCCTCATAGCTCAGTGTCCGGGAGGCAAACAGGCCCTCGCCCAGGACCCGGAGGGCCTCCTGCCGCACGGGCTCCATGCAGGAGGCCAGGCCTTTGAGGAGCAGCCCGGCCATCCGCCTGCGCCGGGCGGTGAGGGCCGCCTCGGGCTCGCGGAAGCGCTTGGCGTAGACGTGGTAGTGCTCCAGCAGGGCCCCGGCGGTGGACAGAGCCGCCGCCGCCACCTTGGCGCTGGAGGAGGAGAGGAAGCGCAGCAGCTCGTCCAGGGTCTCGTCCAGCTCCCGGGGGGGCAGCCAGAGGAGGAAGGGGCCCAGGTACTGGGGAATGTACTGGGAAATCTCCGACTGGCCGGTCTCCAGGGCCTCGCAGAGCTCCACGGCCACCTCGTTCCGCCGCTCCGGGGACAGCAGGGGCGCGATGTCCAGCAGGGCCCCGCCGGCCAGGCGGCGGACCACCACGTTCTCGCTGACCTTCATGAGGTTGGAGAAGTGGGTGGCGATGTGGAGGGCGTTGGCCGCCTCCCCCCGCCGGGCCTGGTCCAGCAGGTACTCCACGCCCACGGCCTTCAGCACCCAGGGGGTGGCGGTCTTCAGGTTGTCCAGGAAGACGGCGCTGGCCGCCTCCCCCTGGTCCAGCAGCTCCTGGTGGCCGGAGACGTCCCGCCCCAGGGCCGCCCCCAGGCGGGACTGGAGGTAGAGCAAGGGCGTGCTGGACCGGCAGTCCGCCGAGGCCACGGCCAGGGCCAGGGCCTCCCGGGAGGGGCGGTCCTCCTCCAGCACGGGGAGGAGCCTCCGGCACAGGCGCATGGCGGCGGCCTTCTGGGGGGCCTCCCCCTCCTCCAGCCACCAGGCGGCGAAGGCCGCCAGCCGGGTCCTGTCCCGGGGGGCGATGCGCTCCATGGGCAGGTTCAGCGCTGTGTTCAGCAGGGCGAAGGCCCCCTCGGGGTCCTCGGCCCCGGGGTCCTGGTAGTGCCGGAAGAGGAGCTCGGCAAAGCGGGGGAAGTCCCCGTCCGAGCAGCCCCCCAGCAGGGCGTCCGCCGCCGTCTTGGCCTGGTAGCGGATCATGCTGATCTGCCGGGGCGTGAGCCGCCGGTCCGGGTGGATCAGCTTCTCCAGGTACTCGGCCCAGAGCTCAAAGGGCCGCTCCTCCTGGGGACTGGGGGGTGCGCCCTGGGGCAGCTCCTTCTTGTAGCCCGAGAGGAACTTGGAGAGGATGCGCCCCATGAGGCCCGCCGCCTGGCGGCGGATGTCCCCGTCGGGCTGGAGGAGGAGCTCATAGAGGAACTCCAGGGTCTGCTCCTTCTGCTCCACGGTCCAGTAGGTGAAATACTCCCGGAAGACCGACACATAGGCCCGGATGCGCCCCGGGTCCTTCTCCCCCCGGGCGGCCTCCAGGGTGGCGACAAAGAGGCGCTCCCGCCCCAGGCGGTGCATGAGGCGGATGTTATGATCCACCGCCGTCCGGCGGAGGCCCAGGACCACCTCGTCCTCGTTCATCAAAGAGGGGTCCTTCCTGGGCAGGGGCGGGCCCCCGGCGGTCTCCAGGGTCACGTCCACGCCGAAGGTCTTCAAATAGCCCTCGAAGTCCCGGAGCTTCACGTAGACGTAGTTGTAGCGCCGCCGCTTGGCCGCGTCCACGTTGTCCAGTTTGGAGAGAATGACGTCGAAGGCGTCCCCCAGGGAGAAGAGCCTGGCCTCCTCCCCGCCGCCGGGGAGGCGCTCCTGCTTCACCCGGAAGTCCGCGTACACCAGGACCAGGGACTCGGAGGACAGGTTCTCCAGCTCCAGGTCCCAGACGGAGTGGTTGGCGGCCACCCGGCCCAGGGCCCCCAGGCCCCGCCAGGTAAACCACTGGTCCGTGTAGTAGTAGTGGAGGTAGGGCACCCGCTCCCCGGGCTTGCAGCCGAACTTGCCGATGTCGTGCCCCGCGGCGGCGGCGGAGATGAGTCCCAGGTCGATCTTCCCGCCCCCGGCCTTGAAGGCCCGGGAGACCATCATGGACACGTGGTGCACCCCGGCGATGTGCTCGCAGGTCCGGAAGGGGGTCACCTCCCGGCCCAGGCGGAGGAGCTCATAGACGTACTCCTCCCGCCAGCGGCGGAGGAACTGGCGGTAGTCCTCGGCCACGGCGGAGGCTTTTAATTCCTCCTCGGTGCAGAAAGCGAAGTCCAGCCAGAAGTCAAAGGGCAGGACCTCCCGCTCCGCGTCCAGCAGGGCCCGGAGGAACTGGAGGAAGCACAGGGCCCCGTCCCGCTGGGAGGGGCTGTGGGACGAATCCGCCTGGGGGAAGAGGAGGGACCGGGCCGTCTGATAGGCGTAGAGGGCCCAGCCCTCTTTTGGCTCCGGGGCGACGGCCTCCAGCAGGGGGCGGAAGAGCTCCAGGGCCCCGGTGCAGGACAGCCGTTCTTCGATAGGCAGCAGGGGGGCCAGCAGGGCGGGCCAGTCCACGCCGGAGAAGAGGGCGGTCACGTCCCCCTGGGGCCGGGAGAGCTTGCGCAGAAAGGCCTCCTCCTGAAAGGCCTCCGCCAGGGCCGCGTACAGGCGCTCGTACTGTTCCATAGGTGCCTCCGTTCCGCCCGGATGGGCCGGTGGTTTGGGGGCCCGGGTATGTGAGGCCCCGATGAAAACAGTATACCTCACTTGGCTCCCCGGGGGAAGGGGGAAAAAGAAAAAAGCCGCCGGGGGGGTGTTTGGAGTAATTGTAGGGGGCCTTGCCTCCTCCCGTTTTTTGGGAGTGCCAGGCTCCCGGAGGAATGGCCTGGTCTGGGGACCAGGCCCCACAGGGTGTTCTATCGATAGAAGAAAATGTGGGGCCGGTCCCCAGACCGGCCATCCCCCGGAACCCGGTTGTCCCGGAAGAATGGGCCGCACGCAGGGCGGCGGCCCCGCTTGCGCATTCCCGCCGTTCATGCTACAATGGCAGGACTGTCATCAAGGAGGTGGGCACTCGAATGAGCGTCTATTTTTACGGCTGCGTCACCCTGGACGGATACCTGGCGGCCAGGGACCACGGGCTGGACTGGCTCCACCAGACCGGCGGGACGGAGGAGACGGGCTATGCGGCGTTTTACGCCCGGATGGACGTGACCCTCATGGGGAGGCGGACCTTCCGGGAAATCCAGCGCCTGGGGAACCCGGCAGAGGTGTACCCCACGACGAAAAATTATGTCTTCACCCACAGGCCCCTGGAGCAGGAGGGCTTCACCGCCGTGGAGGGGGACCCTGCGGAATTCGTGGAGAGGCTGGGCCGGGAAAAACAGATCTGGGTCATCGGGGGGAACACCATTCTGGCCCCGCTGCTGGACCGGAATCTGGTGGACGGCATGGTCCTGCAATTCGCGCCGGTGCTGCTGGGGGCGGGCGTCCCGCTGTTTACCCAGGGGGAGGCCCTCCGGCGCTTCCGGCTGGAGGAGGTCCGGAGGTACGGACAGTTCGCCGAGCTGGTCTACGGCAGGCCGTGAGGTCCCTCCGGGGACAAGAAAAAACGCGCCGCTTCTCCGGACGGGGAGGCGGCGCGTTTTCCGCTAAGGGGCTCAGTAACGATTCCGGATCACATCCCGGTGGGACCCGTCCGCCAGGTCTACGAAACGGACGAAGAGAGAGACCTTGTTCTCCGGGTTTAGGGCCTCCCAAACCTGGTCCGCCAGGGCCTCGGGTGTCCCCGCGTCCAGGGCCACCCGCTCCGGGTCTCCGGCGAAGGAGGGCAGGGGGTTCCCGTCCCCCATGTAGGTGTGGATGAAGCGGCCCTCGCCGGGAAGGGGGGCGTCGTAGTCATAGAAGTACCGGCAGCAGCACGCGGAGTCTCCCTCGGCGCTCTTCAAGATGGAGAGCTGGAAGCTGCCGTCGGGGCTCAGCAGGCCGGAGATCCGGGGGGTCCAGTTGGGCCCGTCGGGCTCGAAGGTCCGGGTCTTCAGGGCCTCGGCAAAGGTGCGGCCCTCCAGGAGGTAATCCCGGACGGTGTCCGTCTGGTCGCCGTTGGTGACGATCAGGTCCCGGCCCGCCTTCCGGACCGGGTGGTAGATGATGAGGCTGGGGTCCGTCATCTTGGCGGGGTCATGGGCCTCGGTGCGGATGCCGTCCTCCGTGGGGACGAAGACCCGGTTCCGGGAGTTCTCGCTCCGGCCCATGATGAAGTACACGGCCACGGCGCTCTTGCCGTCCGGGGTCTTGCCCAGGACGATGCCCCGGCCGGGGTAGGGGTTGCCTTTCAGCAGGTCTAAGAGATTCAGCTTTTCCATATCGGTCCTCCGTTTATTGGGTTGTTGTTATTCCTCGGGCGGGGGAATCACTCCCCTTCCCCGGGCTCCGGCTCCCGGGGCATGGCCAGCAGCTTCTTCCGCTCCCGCCAGTCGGGGAGATAGCGCTCCAGCAGGGCGTAGAAGCCCGGGCCGTGGTTCTTCTCCCGGATGTGGCAGAGCTCGTGGACCACCACCAGCTCCACGGCGGGCTCCGGGCAGTTCATCAGGAAGCAGGAGAAGCACAGGCTGTTCTTCGCCGAGCAGCTCCCGTAGCGCTTCCGGGCGGCGGTCACCTTGAAGCCCGTGGGGGTCACGCCCATTTTTTCGCTCCAATAGGCGATCTTTTCCGGCAGCTCCGCCTGGGCCCGCTCCCGCAGGGCCTGGAGCTCTTCGGCAGTGGGGGCGGGGGGACGCAGGGCGGCCCGCTCCCGCTGGATGGCTACGTGCTTTTCGATCCAGGCGGCGTGGGCGGAGACAAAGGCGTCGATCCGCGCACGGGAGCACCGAAGAGGCGCCCGGACCAGCAGCCGCCCGGCGCCGGTGACCTCCAGAGCCAGGGTTTTCCGCCGGGAGCGAATTAGTTCGTATGGTTCCATGGTGTTGTTCCTTCGTGGGTTGATTGTGTGGTTGGTGTTCTGTCAGGGGTTTTGTGGTTCTGGGGGAATGGCCCGGTCTGGGGACCGGGCCCCACATTTTCTTCTATCGGTAGTCCCTCCGTAGGGGCCGCCGCCCTGCGCAGCCGTTGGCGGCTTTGCCGCCTTACGGATGCGGCGTACCCCCTGCGGGTGCTCGGCGGCCCGTTCCTCCGGGACTGCCGGGGTTCCGGGGGGACGGGCGGCCCAGGGGGCCGCCCCTACAGGGTGTCCTATCGGTCAAACACCCTGTGGGGCCTGGTCCCTGGACCGGGCCATTTCCCTGGGGGCTTGGCAGTTCCGGAGAAGCGGGAGGGGGCAGAGCCCCTCCCCTACAGGGTGTCCTACCGATCAAACACCTTGTGGGGTTTGGTCCCTGGACCAGGCCATTTCCCTGGGGGCTTGGCAGTCCCGAAAAACCGGAGGGGTCAGGGCCGGGGGACGTTAAAAATTCTTCTTGCCCTTGGCGGTGTCGCAGTAGGCGCAGCGATAGACGTGCTTCGCCGGGTCGCTGAGAAGAAAGATCGCGTCCAGCTGGGGTTCCGCCACGGTGATGCACCGGGGGTTCTTGCAGCGGATGATGTTCACCAGCTTCTTGGGGGGCTCCAGGCGGCGCTTTTCTACCCGTTGGCCGCCCCGGATGATGTTCACTGTGATCTGATCGTCGATATAGCCCAGGACGTCCACGTCTACCTCCATGGGGGAGTCGATTTTAATAATATCCTTCTTCCCCAGGCGGCCGCTGCGGACATTCTTAATGATGGCCACGGAGCAGTCCAGCTGGTCCAGGTGGAGGTACTTGTAAATGTCCATGCTCTTGCCCGCCTGGATGTGATCCAGGACGACGCCGTTTTGGATGCTGTCAATATTCATGCGGAGGTCCCTCCCTCAGTTCAAAGAGTTTGTTCGTTGCCGTGTGACGGGCCTGGTCAACTGCCGGGGCCCGTAGCGCGCTAAAGTTCTTTTTGCCTACTTTTTCTTTCAAGAAAAAGTAGGGATGTTTAGGAGTTTTAGGATGAGGGCCATGCGGATGAACTTGCCGTTCTTGACCTGCTTCCAGTAGGCGGCCCGGGGGTCCTTGTCTACGGCTACGGAAATCTCGTTCACCCGGGGCAGGGGATGGAGAATGGACAGGTCCGGCTTGGCCTCCGCCAGCTTCTCCGGGGTGAGAATGTAACTGTCCTTCAAGCGAAGATAGTCCTCCTCATTGAAAAAGCGCTCCTTCTGAACCCGGGTCATATAGAGAATGTCCAGCTTGGGCATGACCTCCTCCAGGCTCTCCGTCTGCTCGTAGGGGATGCCCCGCTTTTTCAGGGCCTCCTCCTTCACGTAGCGGGGGAGCTTCAGCTCCGCCGGAGAGATGAGGACAAAGCGGATGTTCTCGTAGCGGCTCAGGGCGTTCACCAGGGAGTGCACCGTCCGGCCAAATTTCAGGTCGCCGCAGAAGCCAATGGTGAAGTTGTCCAGGCGGCCCTTCTCCCGGTGGATGGTGAGGAGGTCCGTCAGGGTCTGGGTGGGGTGGTTGTGGCCCCCGTCTCCCGCGTTGATGATGGGCACCTCGCTGAACTGGGCGGCGGCGTAGGGGGCTCCCTCCTTGGGGTGGCGCATGGCAATGATGTCGGCGTAGCAGCTCACGGTGTGAACCGTGTCCCCCACGGTCTCCCCCTTGGCCGTGGAGCTGGAGGCCGCCTCGGAGAAACCCAGCACGCTCCCCCCCAAGGCCAGCATAGCGGACTCGAAGCTGAGGCGGGTCCGGGTGGAGGGCTCAAAGAAGAGGGTGGCGAGCTGCTTGTGGGCGCAGGCGTCCTGGTACTTGGCGGGGTTTGCCAGAATGTCCTCCGCCGTGGCGATGAGCTGGTCAATCTCCTCCACTGTGAGGTCCGTAATGTCTATGATGTTTCTGAGCATAATTCGTCCTTTCTGTCAGTTAGGAGTGAGGAGTGAGGAGTTAGGAGTGAATGGAGCGAAGAGACTGCCGGTGTGCTTTCACTCCTAACTCCTAATTCCTAACTCCTAACTATTCTTAAACTCAGCGGAAGCTCCAACTTTCATCCGAGGGGTTGGCCCGGAATTTTTTCAGGCGGTCGATGTCCTCGGGCTGGATTTTTCCCTCCGCCGCGGCGATCTCGCACACGGCGTCAAAGTTGGAGAGGCTGACGTTGGTGACGTGGGCCGCCGCCAGGCGGTCCAGGCCCTTCTGGAGGCCGTAGGTGAAGATGGACACGATGCCCAGGACTTCCGCCCCGGCGTCCCGGAGGGCCTCCACCACGTCGATGCAGCTCCCGCCGGTGGAGATCAGGTCCTCCACCACCACCACCTTTTGACCGGGCTCCAGCTTGCCCTCGATGCGGTTCTGGCGGCCGTGGTCCTTGCCGCTGGAGCGGACGTAGCCCATGGGCAGGCCCATGAGGTGGCCCACGATGGCCGCGTGGGCGATGCCCGCCGTGGAGGTGCCCATGAGGACCTCCACGCTGGGGTAGTGCTTGCAGATCAGGTCCACCAGGCCCTCCTCCACGTGGGTCCGGACGGCGGGGGCCGTGAGGGTGAGGCGGTTGTCGCAGTAGATGGGGCTCTTGATGCCGCTGGCCCAGGTGAAGGGCTCGTCGGGGCGCAGGAAGACCGCGCCGATGGATAACAGGTCGTGGGCGATGGTTTGTTCACGGGTCATGGGGAAACTCCTTTCTTTATCCGCGGGATGGTTTACACAGCAAAACAGGCGTTGGAATCTCCGGGGGCCTCCCCCCGGTCCTCCAGGGTGTAGGTCCGCAGGGGGGTGACGACGGTGATCCGGTAGTCCTCAAAGTCCTCCTCCCGGCCCGCCCTCTGGCAGGCCCGGTGGCGGGCCTGGTTCCGCCAAAGGCGGACGCTCTCCTCGTCCCGCCATTGGGACTTGCTGAGGATCTTGTTGGGGTTCACCAGGCTCTGGAAGCGCTCCGCCCCCAGGAAGCCCTCCGCTTTGGCCAGGTCCTCCTTCAGGGAGGCCGCCAGGCCCAGGTAGCGGTCCATGTGGCCCTCCTTCAGGGTGACTTCAAACAGCACGGTGACGGTCTCCATGGCTTGTCTCTCCTTTTTTGTTTCTATGATAGCACCAGCTCGTAGAGCAGGAAGTCCGTCAGGCCGGTGTCCTCGTAGAAGAGCTTGACGGTTCCCCGGTACTGGAATCCGGCGGCGGTGTAGAGCTTCTGGGCCGGGAGGTTGCCGCTCAGCACGTCCAGGCGGAGAGCCCTCTGCCCCGCCGCCCTCGCCAGGCGGACGGCCTCCCGGACCATCTGCCCGGCGACGCCTTTCCCCTGAAAATCCGGGGAAACGCCTAGAGCGTGGACAATGGAAACCTCCTCCGGCCCCGCGTCCACGGCCCAGGGGATGGTCTCGTAGCCCGGGGTGCAGGTGTGGTTCATGACCATGGTCCCCGCCAGGGTTCCGTCCAGCCAGGCGGTGTACAGCTCGCCGCGCTCCAGGGAGGCGCGGAGGAAATCTTCCGACGGGTAGATTCCCTTTTTCCAGCCGGGGCGGCATTTCAAGCCCTCCATGCCGTCGATCAGGCGGCCATAGAAGTCCCAGACCCCCGGGAAGTCCGCCGGGGCGGCTCTTTGCAGTTCGATCATGCCGGTCCTCCGTCAGCCCAGGAACTCGCCCGCCGCCCGGCGATAGGCCGCCACGGGGTCCTCCGCCTGGGTGATGGGGCGGCCCATGACGATGTAGTCGCAGCCGCTCTTCCCGGCCTGCTCGGGAGTCATGACCCGCTTCTGGTCTCCCACGTCCCCTCCGGCGAAGCGGACGCCGGGGGTGACGGTGCAGAAGGTCTCGCCGCAGCGCTCCTTCACCAGGGCCGCCTCCAGGGGGGAGCAGACCACGCCGTCCAGGCCGCTGGCGGCGGCGTTCTTGGCGTAGGACAGCACCGTCTCGGCCATGGGGGTCTCAATCAGCAGCTCGTCCCGCAGGGCGGCGGCGTCGGTGCTGGTGAGCTGGGTGACGGCGATGAGCAGGGGCCGGGTGCCGTCGGGCCGGGTCAGGCCCTCCAGGGCCCCCCGCATCATGGCGGAGGTCCCGGCGGCGTGGAGGTTCACCATGTCCACGTCCAGCCGGGAGAGGACGGCCATGGCCCGCTTCACGGTGTTGGGGATGTCGTGGAGCTTGAGGTCCAGGAAAATCTTGTGGCCCCGGGCCTTGATCTCCCGGACGATCTCCGGCCCTTCGGCGTAGAAGAGCTCCATGCCGATCTTCACAAAGGGCTTCTCCCCGGCGGGGAACTGGTCCAGGAAGGCCAGGGTCTCCTCCCGGGTGGGGAAGTCCAGGGCGATGATGACGTCTTTCTTACTCATAGTGTTCCATCCTTTCCAGGTTGATACGATATTAAGGGCTCCCATTCGCCCAGGTCTTGGCGATAGTGCCAGAGGCTCGTCCCGTCCTTGCCAACGCCGTAGGACGCGCAGAGGCGGCCCGCCAGGGGGTTCCCGTCTTCCTGGTTTCGCCCGCCGTCCGCGTCGGGGCCGAAGACCAGGTCGAAGCAGTAAATCTCCGTGTCCCCCGCCGTGGCCGTGGGGACCTCCTCCTCCCAGAAGCGGTCGGACCAGAGGAAGTGGAGGCCGTCCGCCTCAAAGCCCGTCTCCGGGTCGTAGGAGCGATAGCTGGAGTCCCGTTCCAGCAGGGCCTGGGCGAGAACCTCCCGGGCCTCCTCCACGGTCAGCTCCGGCGCTTCCCCGGCGGGGGCGGAGCGGCCCGAGAGCAGCAGGCAGAGCACCAGCAGCAAAGACAGACGGGTCATCCCTTGGCCCTCCCCTCATGGGCCCCGCCGGTGAGATCCGCGATCCGCTCCACGCCCAGGCGCTCGCACACGGCGGGCAGACTCTCGATGATCTTCTTACAGGCGAAGGGGTCCCGGAGGTTGGCGGCCCCCACCTCCACGGCGCTGGCCCCGGCCAGCATCATCTCGGCGGCGTCTTCGGCGGAGGCCACGCCGCCGCAGCCGATGATGGGCAGGTCCACCGCCTCGTACACGTCCCAGACCATCCGCAGGGCCACCGGGAACACGGCGGGACCGGAGAGGCCCCCGGTGCGGTTGGCGATGAGGGGCCGCCGGGTGTTGAGGTCGATCCGCATGCCCAGCAGGGTGTTGATGAGACACAGGCCGTCGGCCCCCTCGTCCGCACAGGCCCGGGCGATCTCCGCGATGTCCGTCACGTTGGGGCTGAGCTTCATGAACACGGGCTTTTTGGTGGCCCCCCGGACGGCCCGGGTGACGGCGGCGGCGCTCTGAGGGTCGGAGCCGAAGTTCTTCCCCCCGGCGTGGACGTTGGGACAGGAGATGTTGATCTCCAGAATGGCCGCCTGGTCCGCCTCCTCCAGCCTCCGGCAGTTCTCGGCGTACTCCTCCAGGGAGAAGCCGCAGACGTTGGCGATGACGGGGCCGTGGAAGAGTTTTGCGATGTTGGGGACCTCCTCCCGGAGGACGGCGTCCAGCCCCGGGTTCTGGAGGCCCACGGCGTTCAGCATCCCGGCGGCGGTCTCGGCGATCCGGGGCTGGGGGTTCCCCTCCCGGGGGGCCGCCGTGGTGCCCTTCCAGGAGAAGGAGCCCAGGAGGTCCAGGTCATAAGCTTCGGCGAACTCCCGGCCATAGCCGAAGGTGCCGGAGGCGGGGATGACGGGGTTTTTCAGCGTCACGCCCGCCAGGGTCACAGACAGGTCTACCATACGATCTCCTCCTTCCGGAACACGGGCCCGTCCTTGCAGACCCGGCGGGGGCCGTTCTTCGTGGGGATGGAGCAGCCCACGCAGGCCCCGAAGCCGCAGGCCATCCGGGCCTCGAAGCTGAACTGGCCTCCGGTGATTTGGGGCAGGGCGTGGACGGCTTTCAGCATGGGCGTGGGGCCGCAGGCCATGACATAATGGCAGTCAGGGAGCGTTTTCAGCACGTCCGTCACCAGGCCCTTCGCTCCCAAGCTCCCGTCTTCCGTAACCGGCAGGACACGATAGCCCATAATGACCCAGTCGCCGGTGTAGAGGAGGCGGGCCTGCTCTTCCGAGGCAAATCCCACTACAATGGCTTGGATGTCCACACCCGCCTCCTCCATGCAGCGTACCAGCCCGTAGAAGGGGGCGATCCCAATGCCGCCGCTCACCAGAACAGCGTGCTTCCCTTTTGCATCCAGAACGTCAAAGCCGTTTCCAAGGCCCGTCAGCACATCCAGCTTTGTTCCCGCGGGAAGACGGACCAGCTCCCGGGTCCCCTCCCCGGCCTCTTTGACCAGCAGCTCCAGACCGTCTTCCCACCATTCATGCACAGAGATCGGCCGACGGAGGAATTTCCCCGGCAGTTCGATGTTGACGAACTGCCCCGGCGCGGTAATAGCGGAGGTGTCTCCCGCCAGACGCAGCAGCCAGATTCCGCCGCCCTTCTCCCTGACCTCTTCCAGTGTAAAAATTCCTTGTTTCATTCCACGTCCTCCTGATAGACGATTTTCCCATCGCAGAGAGTCATGACCACGGCGGCGTCCACCCGCCAGCCCTCGAAGGGCGTGGCCCGGCCCAGGGAGCGGAAGCCCTCCGGGTCCACAACGCCCGGGCAGTCCAGGGACAGCACCGTCAGATCGGCGGGCTGGCCCTCCTCGATGGTCCCGCCGGGGAGCTTGAAGATTCTTCGGGGGTTCACGCACAGGGCCTTTAAAATGATCTCCAGGGGGACCCGCCCCGTCTTCACCAGAGCCGTGTACAGCACGGGAAAGGCGCACTCCAGGCCCACCACGCCGTTGAGGCTCCCCCGGAGGCCCCGGGCCTTCTCCTCCGCCGAGTGGGGGGCGTGGTCCGTGGCAATGCAGTCCACCGTCCCGTCCAGAAGGCCCTGGATCAGCGCCTCCCGGTCCCCGGCGGAGCGGATGGGGGGATTCATTTTAAAGCGCCCGTGGTCCTCCAGGTCCTGGTCGCAGAGGCAGAGGTAGTGGGGCCCGGTCTCGCAGGTAACGGGGAGGCCCTCCGCCTTGGCGGCCCGGATGAGGGCCACGCTCTCCTTGGTGGACACGTGGCAGACGTGATACCGGCACCCGGTCTCCCGGACCAGCCGGAGGTCCCGCTCTACCTGCCGCCACTCGCTGGCGGGGTCGTTCCCCGTCAGGCCGTGGGCCCGGGCGAAGTCCCCGTCGTGGACGCACCAGCCCTTGGCCAGCAGGGACTCGTCCTCGCAGTGGGCCACGATAGGCCGGTCCAGCTTTTTGGCCAGGAGCATGGCCCGGCGCATTTGCTCCCCGGACTGGACGCCCCTCCCGTCGTCGGAGAAGCCGGGGACGAAGGGGGCCATGGTCTCCAGGTCCGCCAGGGCCTCCCCCCTCTCCCCCTGGGTGATGGCCCCGTAAGGGTAGACGTGGACGGCGGCGTCCCGCCGGATGGCGGCCAGCTCCTGGTCCAGGGACTCCGGGCCGTCCGGCACGGGGTTCAGGTTGGGCATGGCGCAGACAGCGGTGTAGCCCCCCGCGGCGGCGGCGGCGGTGCCGGAGGCCACGGTTTCCTTATAAGAAAAACCAGGCTCCCGAAGATGGACGTGTACATCAACGAAGCCTGGGACTACGAAACAATGATTCAATTCAAGGACGGCGCTGCCCTCTCGGGGAAGGCTGGGGGAAACGGAAACAATACGGCCCTGGGAAATGGCGATATCCAGAGGCTGGAAGCCCCCGTCGCGAAAAACGGACCCGCCGGTCAGCAGAAGACCCATAGCTGCACTCCTTTCCAATGCCTACGGCATTCTAACAAATTATCTTATCAGATGGGAGGGGTTCTGTCAACGGGGGTTTTGAGGGGGGGAGTGTCCAAAAGGAGAGTTAAAAGAAGTCAAAGAGGGAAAAGGGAACAGCGGTCCCAGGATGGCGGGAACGATAACGGTCCTTGTGGCGTCCAAAACGATTATAAGCATGAACAAAGACCGTGAGGACCGCCTGGAGATTCTCCAGCTTTCTAGGGAAACACCTGCTCCGCCGGGCCAGTGTCGGAATGTAATGGCGCAGATCAGCAT
>CAMXNV010000039.1 GCA_947245315.1 uncultured Oscillibacter sp.
ACTCCCTCCGTCACGGCTTCGCCGTGCCACCTCCCTCAAAGAGGGAGGCTTTAGAAGGCGGGCCATTCCCCAGGGCTTCTCCCCATCTATCAATAGAACTACCTGTAGGGAAGGGGCTTTGCGCAGCCCTTGGCGGCTTTGCCGCTTAGGGCTGCGGCATCCCCTTTACGGGGGCCGTCCCCTTCCGCTCCCCCGGGAGCACCCTGTTTCCGATAGACGGGACGGGTCAAAGCCCGCCCCACACAAATCTCCAACCGAGGTGAACGCCATGGCCGAGCCAACCCCCATGATGAAACAATACCTGGAAATCAAACGGGACAACCCGGATTCCATTCTCTTCTTCCGCCTGGGCGATTTCTACGAGATGTTCGCCGACGACGCCAAGCTGGCCTCCAAGGAGCTGGACCTCACCCTGACCAGCCGGGACAAGGGCAAGCACGCCAAGCCCGAGGCCGAGCAGATTCCCATGTGCGGCATCCCCTACCACGCCAGCGAGGCCTACATCGCCCGGCTCATCGCCAAGGGCTACAAGGTGGCCATCTGCGAGCAGATGGAGGACCCCGCCGCCGCCAAGGGCCTGGTCAAGCGGGACATCATCCGGGTGGTCACCCCGGGCACCGTCACCGACGCCGCCTGTCTGGAGGACAAGGCCAGCAACTTCATCTGCGCCCTCTACGCCGACTCCCGCGCCGCCGGCGCGGCCTTCTGCGACATCACCACCGGCCGGGCCCACCTCACCGCCTTCACCGGCCGGGACCGGCTGGAGCACGTGGTCAACGAGCTGGGGCGCTTCTCCCCCGCCGAGGCCGTGCTGAACGACGGGGCCTATTCCGAGCCCCTGCTCCTGGCCGCCCTGCGGGACAAGCTCCGCTGCCGGGTGGAGAACGCCGGGGAGCGCCGCTTCCTCCTGGGAGAGGCGGAGCGGAACATCCGCCGCCAGTTCGGGGACGAGGCCTGGGGGCGGCTCCCCGCCGCCGTTCCCGCGGCGGCCATGGCCCTGGGGGGCCTTTTGCACTACTTATACGAGACCCAGAAGACGGACCTCTCTTACATCAACGACCTGGATTACTACGAACAGGGGCGCTTCATGGAGCTGGACCTCACCGCCCGGCGGAACCTGGAGCTCACCCAGACCCTCCGGGGCCAGGAGAAGAAGGGCAGCCTCCTCTGGGTGCTGGACCGGACCCAGACCCCCATGGGGGGCCGGTGCCTCCGGAGCTGGCTGGAGCGCCCCCTGCTCAGCGTCACGGCCATCTGCCGGAGGAACGCCGCCGTGGCCGCCCTGGTGGACGACACCCTGGGCCGGGAGGAGCTCATCGCCGCCCTGGCGGGCCTGGGGGACATGGAGCGCCTCATCAGCCGCATCGTCTACGGCACCGCCGGGGGAAGGGACCTGAGCGCCCTCCGGGCCGCCATCGAGAAGCTCCCGGAGATCAAGGGCCGCCTGGCCGCCTTCCCGGACCGCCGCCTCGCGGAGCTGTCGGAGGAGCTGGACGGCCTGGAGGACCTGGGGAAGCGCATCGCCGAGACCATCTGCGACGAGCCCCCCCTCTCCGTCCGGGAGGGGGACCTAATCCGGGACGGGTTCCACCCGGAGGTGGACCGGCTCCGCCACATCCTGAAGAGCGGCAAGGGCGTCATCCCCGAGATGGAGGCCCGGGAGCGGGAGCGCACCGGCATCCGGACCCTGAAGATCAAGTACAACAAGGTCTTCGGGTACACCATCGAGATTTCCAACTCCTTCAAGGGCCAGGTGCCGGACACCTACATCCGCAAGCAGACCCTGGCCAATGGGGAGCGCTACATCACCCAGGAGCTCAAGGAGCTGGAATCCTCCATCCTCACGGCCTCGGACCGGGTGGTGGCCCTGGAGTACGAGCTGTTCACCAAGCTCCGGGCGGACCTGGCCGCGGCCTCCCCCCGGGTGCTCCAAAGCGCCGCCGCCGTGGCCGAGGCGGACGCCCTGGCCTCCCTCGCCGCCGTGGCCGTGCGGAACCGCTACTGCCGCCCCGACGTGGACGAGTCCGGGGTCATCGACATCCGGGAGGGCCGCCACCCCGTGGTGGAACAGGTCCTTAAGGACAGCCTCTTCGTCCCCAACGACGTCTTCCTGGGGGAGAAGGAGAGCCGGGTGGCCATCATCACCGGGCCCAACATGGCGGGCAAGTCCACCTACATGCGTCAGGTGGCCCTGACGGTCCTCATGGCCCAGATGGGGAGCTTCGTCCCCGCCGCCCATGCCCGGATCGGCATCGTGGACCGGATCTTCACCCGGGTGGGGGCCAGCGACGACCTGGCCGCCGGGCAGTCCACCTTCATGGTGGAGATGACGGAGGTGGCGGACATCCTCCGTTGCGCCACCAGGCGCTCCCTCCTGATCCTGGACGAGATCGGCCGGGGCACCTCCACCTTTGACGGCATGAGCATCGCCCGGGCCGTGCTGGAGCACTGCGCGGGCCCCAAGACCCTGGGGGCCAAGACCCTCTTCGCCACCCACTACCACGAGCTGACGGAGCTGGAGGGCTCCCTTCCCGGGACGGTGAACCTGAACATTGCCGTGAAAGCCCGGGGGGAGGAGATCATCTTTCTAAGGAAGATTCTCCCCGGCGGGGCGGACCGGAGCTACGGCATCGAGGTGGCCAAGCTGGCGGGCCTGCCGGACAAGGTCCTCCAGCGGGCCCGGCAGGTGCTGGAGGAGCTGGAGACGGAGCACGGCGTCCAGTACGCCGCCCCCAGGCGGGAGACGGAGCAGGTCTCCCTGGGCTCCATGAGCGAGGGAGAGGTCCTGGACGCCCTCCGGCGCTGCCAGCCGGACACGCTGACACCCATCGAGGCCATGAGCCTCCTCTATGAGCTGAAGCGGAAGCTGGAGTGAGGACCATGGCCAAGAAAAAAGCCGCCCAGGGCCTGACCAACCTGGAGCGCTTCGGGGGCACCATCTTCTTCGTGCTCTACCTGCTCCTCCTCCCCCTGGCGGCGGGGCCCCTGCTCCGCCTGGCGGGGGACCTCCTGGGCCGGAGGCTGACGGGGAACCTGGGGAGCGTGATCTACTACTACGGGCTCTTCGCCGTCACGGTCATCCTCTTCCACAGCCTCCTGGCCAAGACCACCCGCCGCTTCCTGGACCACCCCCTCCCGGCCCTCAAGACCGCCGCCGTGGGCCTGGTGGCCCACTACGGCCTGTGCGAGCTGGCCTCCCGCTTGGGGCGCCTCCTGGTGGACCGGGGGCCCAACCTCAACGACTCGGCCATCTCCACCCACATCGGCAGCGCCCCCCACATGACCCTTTTGATCGTGATCTTCCTGGCCCCCTTTGTGGAGGAGACCCTTTTCCGGGGCCTGGTCTTCGGGGGGCTCAAGGAGCGGAGCCGCCTCCTGGCCTACGGGGCCAGCTGCGCCCTCTTCGCCCTGCTCCACGTGTGGCAGTTCGCCCTGGCGGGGCGGGACCCCGCTTACTTCCTCCTGATGGTCCAGTACCTGATTCCCGGCCTGGTGCTGGCCTGGGCCTACGAGCACTCGGGGACCCTCTGGGCCTCCGTCGCCCTCCACGCCGGGATCAACGCCCTCTCGGTCCTCTCCGGGCTGCTGTGAGGGCCCTCCGCGTCCCCTCCGGGGCGCAATTCAGTACGGGACGCCGCGCGTCCAAAAGGATGAGATACCATGAGTTTTATTGACACACTGGCGGAAATGCTGGTCATTCTCTTCGCCATCGCCTGCGGCTATGCCGCCAACCGCCTGGGCTACATGGGCGGGGAGACCGACAAGAATATCTCCAAGGTCCTGCTGAACGTCACCGTGCCCTCCATGATTCTGGGCACCGTCTGCACGGGGGACACCCTGCCCGAGGCCTCGGTGGTCCTGGGGGTCCTGGGGGTGGCGGTGGTGTTCTACCTGCTGGAGTTCGCCTTTGCCCTGGCGGTGCCCCCGCTGCTGGGGGGCACCCCGGGCCAGAAGGGCGTCTGGCGCTACACCCTGGCCTTCCCCAACGTGGGCTTCATCGGCTACCCGGTGGCCGTGGCCCTCTTCGGCCCCGGAGCGCTGTTCTACGCCGTCATCCTGGTCCTGCCCTTCAACCTGCTGTCCTTCACCCTGGGGCCCCTGATGCTCACCGGGGCCCGGAGGTTCAGCCTCCGGCAGATGTTCTCCCCCTGCGTGGTGTCCTCCATCCTGGCGCTGATCCTGGCCCTGGCCCGGGTGCAGCCCCCCGCCCGGGTGGGGGAGGCCCTGAACTTCGTGGGGGACATCACCGTGCCCCTGTCGCTGATGTTCGTGGGCTCCACGCTGGCGGGGCTGCCCCTGGGGCGGCTACTGTCCTCCCTCCGGCTCTGGATTTTGACGGCGGTGCGCCTCCTGGTGCTGCCCATGGCCCTCTATCCCATCCTCCGGGCCCTGGGGACCGACCCCCTCATCATGGGCATTGCCATCACCCAGATGGCCATGCCCGCGGCGGTGAACGGCTCCCTGCTCTGCATGGAGTACGGCGGGGACGCGGAGTGCATGGCACAGATCACCTTCGTCTCCACCCTGGCGTCCATTATTACGATACCCATCATCGCGGCCCTACTGCTCTGAGTCAGTTAGGAGGTAGGAGTGAGGAGTTAGGAGTTATTCTTTGGGGGAAGTGCTCCCGGCTCCTAAGCCCCTATGCGTCTCTGAACGCCTAGAATTAGGAATCGTGGCTTTCTCGGGGAAAAAACTCCTAACTCCTAACTTCTCCTCAACTCCTCTGGATGCCGGGAACAGAAGAACCAGGCATCATCCTCGGACAAACTCCTAACTCCTCACTCCTAACTCCTCACTCCCGGAAAGGAGCCTTTCATGCCTCACATTCAACAACTGCCCGCCCATGTGGCGGACCTCATCGCCGCGGGGGAGGTGGTAGAGCGCCCCGCCAGCGTCGTCAAGGAGCTGGTGGAGAACGCCATCGACGCCGGGGCTTCCGCCGTGGTGGTGGAGCTCCGCCGGGGAGGCATGGGCCTCATCCGCGTGACGGACAACGGCTGCGGCATCGCCCCGGAGCAGCTCCCCACGGCCTTCCTGCGCCACGCCACCAGCAAGCTCCGCACGCCGGAGGACCTGGGTAAAATCGGCACCCTGGGCTTCCGGGGGGAGGCCCTGGCGGCCATCTCCGCCGTCAGCCGGGTGGACATCCGGACCCGGCGGCACGGGGACCCCGAGGGGGCCTCCCTGCACCTGGAGGGCGGCGTCCCCGGAGACGTGGAGGCCGCTGGGGCCCCGGAGGGGACCACCATCCTGGTCCGGGACCTGTTTTACAACACCCCCGCCCGGCTGAAATTCATGAAGAAGGACAGCGCCGAGACGGCGGCGGTCAGCGGCCTCATGCAGCACCTGGCCCTCTCCCACCCCGGGGTCTCTTTCAAGTTTCTCAAGGACGGCACGGAGGCCCTCCACACCCCCGGGGACGGGCGCCTGGACTCCGCCGTCTACGCGGCCCTGGGCCGGGACTTCGCCCGGAGCCTCCTCCCGGTGAAGGGCCGGGACGGGGAGACGGCGGTCTCCGGCTTCGTCACCAGGCCCCTCCAGGGCCGGGGCTCCCGGGCCATGCAGGTCTTCTTTGTCAACGGGCGCTTCATCAAGTCCCAGCTGCTGACGGCGGCCCTGGAGGAGGGCTACCGGAACCAGCTCATGAAGGGGAAGTTCCCCGGCTGCGTGCTGGCGGTGACCCTGCCGGTGACCCAGGTGGACGTGAACGTCCACCCCGCCAAGACCCAGGTGAAGTTCGCCCAGGAGAAGGCCGTCTTCGACGTGGTGTATCACACGGTGCTGGACGCCCTGGCGGAGCAGGGGGGCCCCGCCTCCCCGCCGCCCCCGGCCCCGGAGACGGCGAGCAACCCCCGGGGGGACTTCTTCCAGACCATGGACGCCAAGACCTACCGGGAGCAGGGGGCCGGGCAGAAAGCGCCCCGGAAGGCCACGCCCCCGGCCTGGAACACGGAGCGTCCCTCCGGGATGGTGAATCTCTCGGACCGGGTGCCCCTCTCCCCGCCGGACCGGGGGGAGCGCCCGGCGGCCCGGAGGCCCTTCCCGCCCCTGCGGCAGGACGCGCCCTCCTCGGTGCTGGGGGAAAAGCCGGAGGCCCGGGCTCCCGCTCAGGCGGCTCCGGCGGTCCCGAAGGTCCAAGAGATTCCGGAGGCCCCCAGCCCGCCGGAGCGGCCCCTTCCCCCGGCCATCCCCCAGCTCCGGGAGGAACTGCCGGGGCAGGAGGCCCTGGAGAGCGTCAAGCGGGAGGCCCCCTGGCGGATCGCCGGGGAGGTACTCCGGACCTACATCGTCTGCGAGAGCGAGGAAGGCGACGTGTGGCTGATCGACAAGCACGCCGCCCATGAGCGGATCAACTTCGACCGGCTGAAAGCCGGGCTGGAGCCCCCTATGCGCCAGGCCCTGCTGACCCCCGCCGCCGTGGAGCTGGGTCGGGAGGACGGGGCGCTGCTGCTGGAGAACCTGCCCCTGCTGGAGGAGCTGGGCTTTTCCTGCGAGGACTTCGGCGGCGGCACCGTGCTGGTCCGGGAGGTCCCCGCGGACCTGGACGCCGGGGACGTGACCGCCACCCTGGAGGAGATCGCCGGGAAGCTGCGAAGCGGCCGCTCCCCGGAGGAGCGCCGGGAGGGCCTGCTGCACACCATGGCCTGCAAGGCCGCTATCAAGGGCGGCTGGGTCAGCTCCCAGGAGGAGCTCCGGGCCCTGGTGGACCGGGTCCAGCGGGGTGAGGTCCGGTACTGCCCCCATGGCCGCCCCGTGGCCGTCCGGCTGACGGGGTATGAGCTGGAGAGGATGTTTAAGAGGGCTTGAGAGGACCGTCTTGTACAACCCCCATCAAACATAACAAGCCGCGCTTTCGGATTCACCGAAAGCGCGGCTTGCCGCATCTAGCTTCTAACTTCTACTTTCCCAAACCACAAGACGCGCAGATTTCTCACTCCGCCATCTTCCGGTAGCGCTCGCAGCGGGCCTTGATGTCCGCCACGGCCTTCTCGTACAGGGCGTCCGCCTTGCCGGGGAAGTTGTTCTTCAGGGACGCGAAGCGGTTCTCGCCCATCAGGAAGGGCATCAGCTTCTCCAGGTCGGGCTCCGCGGAGTCCAGCTGGAAGGGATTCTTGCCCTCCGCCGTCCGGCGGGGATCATAGCGGTACAGCTGCCAATAGCCGCACTCCACCGCTTTCTTCATCTCCTCCTGGGTGCAGCCCATACCGGCCTTGATGTGCTGCTCCAGGCAGGGGCAGTAGGCGATGACGATGGAGGGACCGGGATACTCCTCCGCCTCCCGGATGGCCTTGAGGGTCTGGGCCTGGTCCGCGCCCATGGCCACCTGGGCCACGTAGACGTACCCGTAGTTCATGAAGATCGCGCCCAGGTCCTTCTTGGAAATCTGCTTGCCTCCGGCGGCGAACTTCGCCACGGCGGAGGTGGGCGTCGCCTTGGAGGACTGGCCGCCGGTGTTGGAATAGACCTCGGTATCCAGGACCAGGAGGTTCACGTCCCGGTTCTGGGCCAGCACGTGGTCGATGCCGCCGAAGCCGATGTCATAGGCCCAGCCGTCGCCGCCGATGGCCCAGATGGACTTCATGGCCAGGAACTCCTTGTTGTCCAGGATGAAGTTCACGTCCGCCGTCTTCTCCACGGTCTCCAGGGCGGCCACCAGGGCGTCGGACACGGCCCGGGACTTGGCCTTATCCTCCCAGTTGGCCAGGTAGTCCGCCACGGCCTCCGCCGCGACGCCGACCTCCTTCATGCGCTCCAGGCAGACCAGCAGCTCCTTGCGGATGGCGTCCTGGGCGTGGTAGAAGCCGAAGGCAAACTCGGCGTTGTCCTCAAACAGGGAGTGCTCCCAGGCGGGGCCCCGGCCCTGATCGTCTTTGCAGTAGGGCAGGATGGGCGCGCCGCCGCTGTAGGCGGAGGAGCAGCCCGCCGCGTTGCCGATGTACATCCGGTCGCCCACCAGCTGGCTGACCAGCTTGAGGTAGGTGGTCTCGGCGCAGCCGCCGCAGGCGGCGGAGAACTGGAAGTAGGGCTTGGCAAACTGGATGGACTTCACGCTCTTGCTGCTGATGACGTCCTTTTTCAGATATTTTTCGTTCATGGCCACTTCGTCGAAGAGGGGCTGTTCCGCCTTCATCTCCTCGAAGGGGGTCATGACCAGGGCGTCGGCGCTCTTTTCGTTGGTATTGGCCGGGCAGGCCGTCAGGCACACGCCGCAGCCCAGGCAGTCATAGGGGCTCACCTGCATCCGGAAGGAGTAGGCGGGGGCGTCCTTGCCCAGGCCCTTGGCGGGCACGGTGGCGAAGGCGGCGGGCACTCCGGCCTTCTCCTCCTCGGTCAGCAGCACCGGGCGGATGGCCGCGTGGGGGCAGCACATGGCGCAGCGGTTGCACTGGATGCAGCTCTCGGCGTTCCACTTGGGCACCGTCACGGCCACGCCGCGCTTGGAGAAGGCGGAGGTGCCGTTCTCCCAGGTGCCGTCCAGCACGCCGTGCTTCTTGAAGACGGACACGGGCAGCTTGTCGCCCTGCTGGCGGTCCATGGGGAGGACGATCTCCTTCACAAAGTCGCTGGCCTTGATCTCCGGCGCCGGGGCGTCCACGGCGTTGGCCCAGGCCTCGGGGATCTCCACCTTCACCGCGGCGCTGACCCCCAGGTCCACGGCCTGGTTGTTCATGTCCACGATTTTTTGTCCGGCCTTTTTGAAGTAGGAGTTATAGTTATTTTTCTTCATGTCCTCCACGGCCACATCCAGGGGAATGACCTTGGTCAGGGCGAAGAAGGCCGCCTGCAAGATGCTGTTGGTCCGGTTGCCCAAGCCGATGCCCCGGGCCAGCTTGGCGGCGTCGATGATGTAGAACTGGGCGTGCTTCTTGGCCAGGTCCCGTTTCAGCTTGCCGGGGAGGCGCTCCTCCAGCTCCTCCGCGCTCCAGGGGCAGTTCAGCAGGTAGATGCCCCCCTCTTTCAGGTCCTCGCTGGTGTCGTATTTCGTGATGTAGGTGGGGGCGTGGACCGCCACGAAGTCCGCCGAGTTCACCAGGTAGGTGGACCGGATGGGCTCGTCGCCGAAGCGCAGGTGGCTCTGGGTCAGGCCGCCGGACTTCATGGTGTCATAGGAGAAGTAGGCCTGGGCGTATTTGTCCGCCGTGAGGCCGATGGTACTGATGGCATTTTTGTTGGCTCCCACGGTTCCGTCGCCGCCCAGGCCCCACAGCTTGCAGGACACCTGGCCGGGATGGGGCAGCTCGATCTCCTGGTAGTCCAGGGAGGTGTGGGTCACGTCGTCCACGATTCCGATGGTGAAATTGTTTTTCGGACGCTCCTGTTTCAGGTTGTCATAGACGGCGATGAACTGGCCCGGGGTAGTGTCCTTGGAGCTCAGGCCGTACCGGCCGCCCACCACCAGGATGTCGCCCCGGCCCGCCTGATTCAGGGCGGTGACCACGTCCAGGTACACCGGCTCGCCCACGGAGCCCGCCTCCTTGGAGCGGTCCAGCACGGCGACCTTCTTCACCGTGGCGGGCAGCGCCGCCGCGAAGTGCTTCACGGAGAAGGGACGGTACAGGTGGATTTGCAGGAGGCCCACCTTCCGGCCCTGGGCGTTGAGGTAGTCCACGGTCTCCTTCACCGCCTCGGAGGCGGAGCACATGACCACGATGACCTCCTCGGCGTCCGGGGCGCCGTAGTAGTTGAAGAGCTTGTAGTCCCGGCCCGTCAGCTTGTTGATCTCGTCCATGTAGTGCTGGACCGTGTCCGGCAGGGAGGCGCTGATCTCGTTGACGCCCTCCTTGCACTGGAAGTAGACGTCCGGGTTCACGTTGTTGCCCCGGTTGGAGGGGTGCTCCGGGTTCAGGGAGCGGCGGCGGAAGGCCTTCAGGGCCTCGTAGTCGATCAGGCCCCGGAGGTCCTCGTAGTCCAGGGCCTCAATGCGCTGCATCTCGTGAGAGGTGCGGAAGCCGTCGAAGCAGTGCATGAAGGCGTAGCTGGAGTGGATGGCGCTGAGGTGGGCCACCGCCGCCAGGTCCATGGCCTCCTGGGGAGAGGCGGACATCAGCATGGCGTAGCCCGTGGTCCGGCAAGTCATGAAGTCCGTGTGGTCGCCGAAGATGGAGTGATGGTTGCTGGTCACCACCCGGGAGGCGATGTGCATCACGTTGGGCAGGAACTGGCCCCCCATGGCGTACATGGCGGGGATCATCAGCATCAGGCCCTGGGAGGACGTAAAGGTGGTGGTCAGGGCGCCCGCCTGGGCCGCGCCGTGGCAGGTGCCCGCCGCGCCGGCCTCGGACTGCATCTGGATCACGTCCACCGTGGACCCGAACAGGTTCTTCCGCCCCTTGGCGGACCACTCGTCCACCTTCTCCGCCATGGGAGAGGAGGGGGTAATGGGATAGATGGCCGCCACCTCGGTGAAGGCATAGGCCACATGGGCCGCCGCCGTGTTGCCGTCCATCACCACGTATTTTTTATTCATACAGAAAGCACCTCTTTCCTAAGTCTCTTTAAAAAGCTCTCCAGCCCCGGCGGGCAGAGGCCCGCCGGGGTTTCCGGTTGCAGGATTTATCTCTGGACCCGCCCGGAGGCGTTGCCCCCGGCCAGATTCTCCACCTCGGAGACGCTGACCAGGTTGAAGTCATGCTCAATGGTGTGCTTCAGGCAGGAGGCCGCCACGGCGAAGTTGATGGCCTTCTGGTCGTCATAGCCGCTCATCAGGGAGTAGATCAGGCCGCCGCCGAAGCTGTCGCCGCCGCCCACGCGGTCCACGATGTTGATCCGGTAGGTGGGGGAGAAGGCCGCCTGGCCGTTGCTGTAGAGCATGCCCGCCCAATCGTTGACGGAGGCGGAGAGGCTGCCCCGGAGGGTGATGGCCACCTTCTGGAAGTTGAAGCGCTCGGTGAGCTGCTGGGCCACGCTGATATAGCCCTCGTGGCTGATTTTGCCCGTGTTCAGGTCCGTGTCCGGGGCCGCAATTCCGAAGACGTCCTTGGCGTCCTCCTCATTGGCAATGCACACGTCCACATAGGGCATCAGCTTGCCCATGGTCTCCCCGGCCTGCTCGGAGCTCCACAGCTTCTTGCGGAAGTTCAAGTCGCAGCTGACGGTGACGCCCATCTCCTTGGCGGTCTTGCAGGCCTCCAGGCAGATCTCCGGCAGGTGGCCCCCCAGGGCCGGGGTGATGCCGGTGAAGTGGAACCAGGTCACGTCCTTGAAGATTTCCTTCCAGTTGAAGTCGGAGGGAACGGCCTCGGCAATGGCGGCGTGGGCCCGGTCGTAGATGACCTTGGAGGGCCGCTGGGAGGCGCCCTTCTCCACGAAGTAGATGCCAAGCCGGTCGCCGCCCCGGACCATGCCGCTGGTGTCCACGCCATAGTGGCGCAGGGTGTTCACGGCGCACTGGCCGATCTCGTGGGCGGGCACCTTGGTGACAAAGGCGGCGTCCAGCCCGTAGTTGGCCACGGAGACGGCCACGTTGGCCTCGCCTCCGGCGTAGCTGGCCTCAAAGCTCTCGGCCTGCACAAAACGCTGATACCCGGCGGGGTTCAGCCGCATCATGATCTCACCAAACGTAACAAGCTTCATTGAAACATTCTCCTTTCCGTATTCCAGCGCCCTCAGGCGTTTTTCGCGATCTTCACCAGCTGCCGGGCCACCTCGGTGATCTTGCCGTACTCCCCGTTTTCAATCCAGGTCTTGTTGGCCAGGTTGCCGCCCACACCGGCGCCTACCACGCCCACCTTCAGGAAGTCGGCAAAGTTCTTCTCGCTGATTCCGCCCACGGCCAGCAGCTTGATGTGGCTCAGGGGCGCCCGGACGGCCTTCACATAGTCCGTGCCCAGGTTGGCGGCGGGGAAGAGCTTGACAAACTGGGCCCCGGCCTCGTGGGCCACCTCGATCTCCGTGGGCGTCATGGCCCCGGGCATGGACACCATGCCCAGCTCCACCGTCCGGCGGATCACGTCCAGGTTCACGTTGGGGGCGATGATATAGCTGCCCCCGGCCTGGGCCGTCAGCTCCACCTGCTTCGTGTTCAGCACGGTGCCCGCGCCCACCAGCATCCGGCCCTCGTACTCCTTCGCCAGGGCGGCGATGCAGTCCGCGGTGGTCTGGTCCCCGGCGGGGTCCTTGGGATTAAAGGGGACCTCCATCAGACGGATGCCCCCGGCGTACAGCGCCTCGGCAACCTTCAGGCACTTCTCGGTCTCGATGCCCCGAACAATCGCGATGACCTTTTCCTCCAAAACCTTTTGGATAATTTCCTGCTGTGTCATATATGTCCTCCTTTTTTATAATGTGAAAACTGTTTTTATACTATGATACCCCAGAACAGAGCTTCTGTCCACCTCTTTTTGAGGAATTCAAAAAATTCTCAAAAAGAGGTTGCAAATGCGCCGGGTTCCATGGTATGTTTTAAGAAGAGTTTTCATATTGCGGAAAGGGGTAATCCTATGTCTGATAAAAAGCATTCCGTCCAATCCATTGACCGGGTTCTGGACATTCTGGAAATGCTCTCCTCCGTCCCCCAGGGCATGACCCTTTCCGATCTGGCCGAGGCCACCCACCTGCACATCAGCACGGCCCACCGCCTGGTCAGCGCTCTGGCGGACCGGGGCTATGCCCGGAAGGACAGCGACAGCGGCAAATACCGGCTGACCCTCCGCCTCTTCGAGATTTCCAAGCGGGTTTCCACGGTGCTGGACCTCCTCCCCGTCTCCGAGCACTACCTGGAGGAGCTGGCCAACCGCTCCCGGGAGGCCGTCCACCTGGTGGAGCGCAGCGGCAACGAGGTGGTCTATCTCTACAAGTTTGAACCCTTCCAGCACCTGGTCAACATGGGCACCTATGTGGGCCGCCGGAACCCCATGTACTGCACCGGCGTGGGCAAGAGCATCCTGGCCTATCTCTCCCCCCGGGAGGTGGAGAGCATTTGGAAAGCCACGGACATCCAGGTCTTCACCTCCTCCACCATCGTCACCCTGGACGACATGTATCGGGAACTGGAGGGGGTCCGCCAGCGGGGCTTCGCCTATGACAACGAGGAGCATGAGGAGGGCGTCCGCTGCATCGCCGCCCCCATTTTCAACTGGGAGGGCGCGCCCACCGGCGCGGTCAGCATCTCCGCCCCTGCCATCCGTCTGACGGACGAGGCGGTGGAGCGGCTGGCCCCCCAGCTCCTCAGCGTG
>CAMXNV010000040.1 GCA_947245315.1 uncultured Oscillibacter sp.
ATGCCCTCCACGTCGGCGGTGGGGTCCGCCTCGGCGTAGCCCTTGGCCTGGGCCTCCCGGAGGGCGTCGGAGAAGAAGGCCCCGGTGCGGACCATCCGGGTGAGAATATAGTTGGTGGTTCCGTTCAGGATGCCGTAGACCTCGTCGATCCGGTTGGCGGCCATGCACTGGGTCAGGGGGTGGAGCACGGGAATGCCCCCGCCCACGCTGGCCTCGAAGAGGTAGCTGACGTTCTTCCGCTTGGCCAGGGCCAGCAGCTCGCAGCCCCTTTCGGCCACCAGCTGCTTGTTGGCGGTGACCACGTGCTTCCCGGCGGCCAGGGCCCGCTTCGTGTACTCATAGGCCGCCTCCACGCCTCCGATGGTCTCCACCACCACCCGGATGGCGTCGTCCTCCTCGATCCTTTTAAAATCGTCGGTCATCAGCTGGCGATAGGGCCCGTCCTTGAAGCGGCGCACCAGCACGGTCTTCACCTGGAGGGGCTCCCCCAGCTTCCGCTCGATCTGCTTGGCGTTCTCCGCCACGACTCTGGCGACGCCGGTGCCCACGGTGCCCAGGCCCAGAATGGCTATTTGTATCATCTTGTCAAAGTTCCTTTCTCTTTATCCGGCCAGAATTTCAAAGCGCAGCACGCCGTTCAGGGCGGTGACGTCCGCCATCAGCTGCTCCAGGGTCTCCGAAAGGCCGCTGGTCTCGGCGGAAATGGTCACCGCGGCGCAGCCGTTGGTGGGGATGCTCTGGTTGATGGTCAGGATATTGGCCCCGGAGGCGGCGAAGAGGGCCAGCACGCCGGAGAGCACCCCGGCCATGTCCTTGAGCATGGCATAGAAGGTGATGATGTGCTCCGATTTCATGTCGTTGAAGGGCTGGACGGAGTCCTTATATTTATAGAAGGCGCTCCGGCTGATGCCCGCCAGCCTGGTGGCGGCGCCCACGGTGTCCGCCTCGCCGGTCTGCATCATGCGCTTGGCCTCCGCCACCTTGACGAAAATCTCCGGCAGCGCGTCCGCCGCCACAATGTAGTATTTGATGGGTTTTGACATGGCATCCTCCCTGCGGCTCCGTCCGCCCATTGCGGTCATTTGTCCTTCCAGCATGGTAGCACATTTTGATGCGATGCGCAACCGAAAGCGGAAAAGTTCCTTTGTCGGAATCGGGGAAACTTCTGTAGAATTTTCTCCCTCCGGTGGGCAAAACGCCGGGAATAAAAGCCGCAGGGGCCCTTTCTGTATTCCGTCTACCGAGGAAGCGCTTGTAGGGGGAGGGCTTTGCCACTAAGAGCGGCGCAGAGCCCCTTCCCTACAAAAGTTCTATTGATAGAAGGGAGAAGCCCTGGAGAATGGCCCGCACAAGTTGCGGGCCCTACAAAAGCCTCCCTCTTTGAGGGAGGTGGCACGGCGAAGCCGTGACGGAGGGAGTTATCCAAGGGGCTGGCTTTTACGGGAGAACTCCCTCAGTCACCGCCTTCGGCAGCGACAGCTCCCTCGGAGAGGGAGCCTTGGGTTTTGCCCAGCCGATTCCCCCGCCAGGATAGCGCCGGCGAAAAGAGTAGCTGGCCGATTCGCCAACGGACAAATTCCCGCTCAAACCGATTGCGTGCGGAGAAGTCATTCCGGCTCCGCCGTTCATTCAGGCGCACCACCAGTCCTCCGAATGAATATTCATTTTCATTATACATTTCCCTCTTCCCTTCTGCCTAAAAAATGCACAAATAACCCCGCTGTTCCAGGCATTTTTCGGGGAATCTGGAGAAATGCGCCAAATATTTATTCACCCGGACTGAAAAAGTATTGACATCTCTCCTTTACCGTGCTAAGGTAACCACAGTTCGCGGGAGACACGCTCCCAGCGACGGCGCGAAACCAACCCGGTCCGCCGGGCAACCTTTTGATTGGAAGGAAGATTGTATTATGAAAAAGCTGTTGACTCTTCTGCTGGCTCTGGCCATGGTCCTGAGCCTGGCCGCCTGCGGCGGCGACAAGCCCTCCGGCGACTCCGGAAGCTCCGCCCCCGCCGCGGACTCCCAGGGCTCCGGCTCCGAGGACGCCGGAGACGCCGGGGACACCGAGCCCGACTATGCCTCTATGTCCATCGACGAGCTGAAGCCCCTGCTCAAAACCGCCGTGGACGGGACCCTCACCGTGGCCACCAGTCCCGACTTCGCCCCCTATGAGTTCTACGCCATCGACGAGAGCGGCAAGCCCGATCTGGCCGGCTTCGACATCGCCCTGGCGGGCTATGTGGCCGATTACCTGGGCCTGGAGCTGGAGTTCACCCCCATCGACTTCGACGGCGTGCTGATGGAGGTCCAGACCAAGTCCGCCGATCTGGGCATGGCGGGCCTGTCCCCCGACCCCAAGCGGATGAACATCATGGACTTCACCGACATCTACTACAAGGGCGGCCAGTCCTTCTGCTGCGTGCAGGGCAACAAGGACCTGTTCCCCGACCTGGAGTCCACCAATAAGTCCGAGTATCAGATCGGCGCCCAGACCGGCTCCATCCAGGTGGACCTGGCCCAGACCAACAGCCCCGACGCCGACCTCATCCAGCTGGCCAAGGTCACCGACATCATCGCCGAGCTGCTGGCCGGAAAAATGGACGGCGCCTATATCGAAACCGCCGTGGCCGAGAGCTATGCCAAGAACTACCCCGACCTGTGCATCGCCCTGGATGTCCCCTATGACGTGTCCGGTTCCGCCATCGGCGTGGTGAAGGACAATCCCGCCCTGCTGGCCGCCGTCAACCTGGCCATCGCCTCCGCCCTGGAGGACGGCAGCATGGACCAGTTCGTGGCCGAGGCCAACGAGCTTGCCTCCGGCGAGACCTACGAGGGCCTGCTGGACGCAGAGGGCAACGTCGCCGAGTAATTCCCCCGCGCTTCTCCAATTCCTCTCCCCGGCGCGGGGAGGGGAATTGGCTTGTTCCAGCGTGATTTCCCCCAATTGAGAACCTGCGTTCACCAGTTATGAATGCAGGTTCTGAAAGGAGCCTCCCATGTTCATACAGATGAAAAACTTCTCCGTGGTCGCCTCCTACGCCCAGATGTTCCAGGAGGGACTGGTGGTCACCATCCTGCTCTCCCTGTTCACCGTGGTCTTCGGCTTCGTGCTGGCTTTGGCCCTGGTGCTGATGCGGATGAGCAGCTTCCGGCCCTTCCTGTGGCTGGCCCACGTGTCCCCCGGCGTCTTCGGCTTCTTCGAGCGGGACGGCTCCGGCATGAAGCGGGACAGCGGCTTTGTCTATCACCTGGGCCGCTTCAACCCCCTCAGCTTCCTGGCCACGGCCTACGTGGAAATTCTCCGGTCCACCCCTGTGCTGGTGCAGATCATGATTATTTATTTCGGCGTGTTCCAGTTCATTGACCTGCCCTCCTTCAAGCTCTTCGGCTTCATCCGCTTCAACCGCTTCTTCCCCGGCGTGGTGGCCCTGGGCATGAACTCCGGCGCGTACCTCTGCGAGATCATCCGCTCCGGCGTCCAGTCCATCGACGGGGGCCAGTCCGAGGCGGCCCGCTCCCTGGGGCTGCGGCAGTCCCAGAATTTCCAGTACATCATTCTCCCCCAGGCGCTGAAAAACATCCTCCCGGCCATCGCCAACGAGTTCGTAGTCATCATAAAAGAATCCGCCATTACCTACACCATCGGCGTCCAGGATATCATGGCCGCCGTCCAGGCGGTGAAGGGAGCCACCTCCATCATCATGGAGCCCCTGCTGGTGGCCACGGCGCTGTACTTCTGCCTCTGCTTCCCCACCAGCAAGATTATCGCCTACTTCGAGAGGAGGATGAGCCGTGGCGACAAGAGATAGCCTGATCCAGGTCACGGACCTGAAAAAGCACTACAACCGGGGCGCCATTAAGGCCCTGGACGGCGTCACCGTGGACATCAACCGGGGGGACGTGATGGTGGTCATCGGCCCCTCGGGCTCCGGCAAGTCCACCTTCCTGCGAAGCCTGAATCTTCTGGAGGACCCCACCAGCGGCTCCATTGTCTTCGACGGCGTGGACATCACCAAGCGGAAGTACAAGGATTCCCAGGGGAAAATGGTCAAGGTGAACATCGACCAGCACCGCCAGAAGATGGGCATGGTCTTCCAGCACTTCAACCTCTTCCCCCACATGACAATTCTGGACAACATGACCCTGGCCCCCATCAAGGTCAAGGGCCAGGACCGGGCCGCCGCCGAGGAGAAGGCCCTGGCCCTCCTGGACCGGGTGGGCCTGAAAGACCGGGCGGGCGCCTATCCCATCCAGCTCTCCGGCGGCCAGAAGCAGCGGGTGGCCATCGTCCGGGCCCTGGCCATGGAGCCGGAGGTCATGCTGTTCGACGAGCCCACCTCCGCCCTGGACCCGGAGATGGTGGGCGAGGTGCTGGACGTCATGAAGGGCCTGGCCCGGGAGGGCATGACCATGGTGGTGGTCACCCACGAGATGGGCTTCGCCCGGGAGGTGGGCAACCGGGTGCTCTTCATGGCCGACGGCCTGCTGCTGGAGGAGGGGACGCCCCAGGCGATTTTCGAGACGCCCCAGCATCCCCGGTTGAAGGATTTTCTGAGCAAGGTGCTCTGACGCAATCATAAAAGGGGGGAAGGTCCCCCAATGTCATGAAGAAGCGGAAACGCCCTCTCAGTCTGGCCTGCGGCCAGCCAGCTCCCCCAGAGGGGGAGCCAAGCGGGTCTGGAGCTTCGCCCCGCAGCGTTCTCAAAGAAGAAGGGCAGGATGTCCTGCCCTTCCCTTTGCGGATAGCGGGCGCGTTTTTCCACCCCTTGCCTCTCCCCCTGGGAGAGGTGGCACGGCGAAGCCGTGACGGAGAGGGTTTTTTACGCCGCTTCATCCTATGACATTGGGGGACCTTCCCCCTCTTTTTTCTGTCCAAATCTTTTCTGCCCAGATCACCGCAAAGGCGACCGGGCCGTTCTTCGCATCTCCGGGGACCGCTTCTTGATCCCCGACACCACCCCCATGGCCATGTACAGCGTCACGATGGAGGACCCCCCGTAGCTGAAAAAGGGCAGGGTGATGCCGATGGTGGGCATCACGAAGAGGCACATCCCGATATTAATCACCGTCTGAAAAATCAGGATGGAGGCCATGCCCACGCAGACGTATCGATAAAAGGGCGTCCGGGCCTTCCGGGCCACCAGCAGAATCCGGAAGATAATCAGCACCAGCAGCACCATGATGGCGATGCACCCGAAGAGGCCCAGCTCCTCCCCGGCCACGGAGAAGATCAAGTCCGTCTGCTTGGCGGGGAGGGAGGTGCTGTCGCTCTGGGTCAGGCTGCCGTTGAGGTAGCCCTGCCCGTAGGCCCCGCCGGAGCCGATGGCCAACAGGCTCCGGGTCTGCTGCCAGCCGGTTCCCAGGGGCTCGAAGCTGTGATCGAAGAGGACAATGAAGCGCTTGAGCATGTACCGCATATTGTCCGGCACCAGGTCCAGCAGCAGCACGGCGGCCAGGACGCCCCCCACCCCGGCGAAGAGGAGCACGAACCACCGCAGGGCAAAGCCCGCCACATAGGCCATGCACAGGAAGATGAAAATGAACACCAGGCCGTTCCCCATGTCGTGGGAGACCAGGAAGTACAGCCCGCAGAGGCCGAAGGCGTGGCCCGCCACGAAGAAGGCGGAGGAGAAGGATTTCAGGTCCTCCTTTTCCTCCCAGAGCCATTGAATCTGCTTGGCCAGCAGCAGCACGAAGGTGATCTTCACCACCTCGGCGGGGCCGATATTGAAGGGAATCAGGGGGAATTTCAGCCAGGCCCGGTTGCCGGTGCCGCCGCTGAACCCCAAGGGGGTCCGCAGCAGCAGGATGAAGCCCACGTTAAAAGCCAGCATCCATTTCCATTTTCGGGTGATGGACTCCAGGTCCAGCATGGAGAAGAAGATATAGACGCAGACGCCCAGCCCCAGGGCCGCGGTCTGGATAATCATCCGCTTCCGGCCCACCTCGGGGGCCAGGTAGCGGGTGGCGCTGAACACCAGCACGAGGCCGTAGAGGGTGGCGGTGCAGCAGAGGCCCAGCAACACCAGGTCGGCCTGCTGGATGAAATCCACAAGGGTTGCTTTTAATCGATTCAGCATAGAGCGTGCTCCATAATTCCGGAAATTTGTTCATGCTATCTTACCACAAAAGAAAAAACCTGTAAACGCTGAAAATTTCTTTTTACACTTTATTCAATTTGTGATATACTGAATTGATTGTAAGAAAGGAGGCCTCCCCGTGGAATATCTCTCCCGCAGCGAGGCGGACACCGAGGACCTGGGCCGCCGCCTGGCCGCCGCCCTGTCCCCCGGGGCCGTGGTGGCCTACCGGGGCGGCCTGGGCATGGGCAAGACGGCCTTCACCCGGGGCCTGGCCCGGGGCATGGGCTACCAGGGCCGGGTGACCAGCCCCACCTTCACCATTGTCAACGAGTACGAGGGCGAGGGCCTGCCCCTCTTTCACTTCGACATGTACCGGCTCGCCGGCGCCGGGGACCTCTTCGACATCGGCTGGGAGGACTACCTGGACCGGGGCGGTGTCTGCGCCGTAGAGTGGAGCGAGCGGGTAGAGGAGGCCCTCCCCCCGGACGCCGTCACCGTGACCATCGCCCGCAGCCCCCGGGAGGAGGGCTGGAGGAGCATCACCGTGGAAGGAGTGGGACCGCTATGAGAATCCTGGCTCTGGAGACGGCGGCCAAGGCCGTCTCCGCCGCCGTCACCGAGGACGGCAGGGTTCTGGCCGCGGGCTACCAGGACACGGGGCTGACCCACAGCCGGACCCTGATGCCCATTGTGGAGGGTCTGCTGAGCAACACGGGCCTGAAAGCGGCGGACATGGACGCCATCGCCGTCTCGGCGGGGCCCGGGTCCTTCACCGGCGTGCGGATCGGCGTCTCGGCGGCCAAGGGGCTGGCCTGGGCGGCGGACAAGCCCTGTGTGGCCGTGTCCACCCTGGCGGCCCTGGCCCGGAATGTGTCATTTATAGACGGGCTGATTGTCTGCGCCATGGACGCCCGGCGGCAGCAGGTTTACAACGCCCTCTTCGAGGCCCGGGACGGGGCCCTCACCCGCCTGACGGAGGACCGGGCCATCGCCCTCTCCGATCTGGCGGAGGAGCTCCGGAGCGACCCCAGGCCCAAGACCGTCCTGGGGGACGGGGGGCGGATGACCTATGCGTTTTTGGCAGCGGAGGGCATCCCCTGCCGCCTGGCCCCGGCGCACCTGGTGAAGGAGAACGCCGTCTCCGTGGCCCTGGAGGCGGAGGCCGTCGCCCGGGCGGGGGGGCTGGTAACGGCCCAGGAGCTGGCCCCCGTCTACCTGCGGCCCCCGCAGGCGGAGAGACTGCGGGCGGAGCGGAAGGCATGAGAAACAACAAGGAGGTTCTGTAAATGTCATTTGAAGCGGAGGTTATCCCTATGTTCATCGGCGGGTGCGCCGCCGTCAGCGCGCTGGAATTCGCCGCCGGGTGGTTGATCCTGCGGAGCCGCAAGGCCGCGCGGGACCGTTTCGCCGGGCATGTCCTCTCCATGGCTCTGGGGCTGTTTTTCCTGGTCAAGTGCATCTTCGGGAACCGCCTAGGCCTGACGGGGCCCATCGCCTCCATTGACCATTCCGTCAGCATCGGGCTGTTCGGCCTCTGCTGGACGGCCAGTGTCCTGTTCCTGCTGTCCACTTTGGGAAAGCTGAATGAAAAATCCTAAGAAATCCGATTTTTTATGATAGGAGAGCTGTTTATGAGCGGAAAAGTACACGTCATGGATCACCCCCTGGTGGCCCACAAGCTGACCATCCTCCGGGACAAGAACACCAGCGTCAAGGACTTCCGGGAGCTGGTCTCCGAGATCGGCATGCTCATCACCTACGAGGCCACCCGGGACCTGCCCCTCACCACCTGCGAGGTGGAGACCCCCATCTGCAAAACCACCGCCCCCATGCTCAAGGGGAAGAAGTTCGCCGTGGTGCCCATCCTCCGGGCGGGCCTGGGCCTGGTGGACGGGGTGCTCCGCATGGTGCCCAGCGCCCGGGTCGGGCACATCGGCCTCTACCGGAACGAGGAGACCCTGGAGCCCGTGAAGTACTTCTGCAAGATGCCCAAGGACGTGGCCGAGCGGGAGGTTCTCATTGTGGACCCCATGCTGGCCACCGGAGGCAGCGCCGAGGCCGCCATCGGCTTCATGAAGGAGTACGGCTGTACCAGCATCAAGCTCATGGTCCTCCTGGCCGCGCCGGAGGGCATCGCCCGTATCCAAAAGAGCCACCCCGATGTGGATATCTATTGCGGCGCGGTGGACGAGCGGCTGAATGAAAACGGCTACATCGTCCCCGGCCTGGGGGATGCCGGAGACCGGATCTTCGGGACCAAGTAAACCCCCGAATTCCGGGCTTTTCCCGGGAAACGTAATTTTAAAAAAAGAATCCAGCCGCCCGCGCTCTGCGGACGGCTGGGTTTTTGCTTTTTGGCGGGACAGAGGAACATCCGCCCCCTACATCCGTCTGCCGATAGAACTCCCTGTGGGGCCTGACCCCCAGGTCAGGCCATTCCCCCGGGACTGCCATGGTTCCGGGAAACGGGCCGCCCCCCTGGGCGGCCCGTCCCTCCGGGACTACCCTTTTCCTACAGACGGAAGGGCCTCAAATCAAGGTTCCCTCACTCCGCCACCGTAGGCACAGCCTCCGGCGGGATGGGGCAGGTATACCCCTCCGCCGTCCGGCGCAGGAACTCCGCCCGGGCCTCCTCCAGCAGCGCCGGCTCCTCCAGCAAATCAATGGCCGCGGCCGCCAGGACCTTTCCCGCCTGGAGGGCCGCCCGGCGGCCGATGTCCGTCCGGCCGATGGACACGCTCTGCCAGCTGTGCCCCGGCGTGCCGTTGGGCCAGGCGGCGGCGTGAATCTGCCCCGTGGGCGTCTGCCAGCTCACGTCCCCCACGTCCGTGGACCCGGGATCGAAGGCGTCCCCCTGGTACAGGGGCAGCAGGAAGTCGTTCATGGCGTGGCCGTTCCGCTCCCGGAGGGCCTTGACCTCCTCCGCCAGGTCCGTGTCGTTCTCCGGGCCGATGCCGGGCACCCGGCCGCTGCCCGGGTAGGTCTTGGCCAGGGCGTCGGCATAGGCGTGCTCCTCCTCCGTGTGGAGCACGGGGCCCAGGGCCTGGAAGTTCCTGTACAGCACGGACTCCAGGGTGTGGTTGGGCACCGTGTCCGCCAGGCCGTCGATGAACTTCTTCTCAAAGCTGGTCCCCGTCATCAAGGCCGCCCCCTGGGCGATCCGGTCCACCCGCTCCTGGAGCTCCACCGCCTCCGCCACCCGGTTGGACCGGACCATGTACAGCACCGCGGCCCGGGGCTGGACCACGTTGGGGCTCCGCCCTCCGGCGTCGGTGATGGCGTAGTGAATCCGGGCCCGGCTGCTCATGTGCTCCCGGAGGAACTGGACGCCGATGTTCATCAGCTCCACGGCGTCCAGGGCGCTCCGGCCCCGCTCCGGGTCCCCGGCGGCATGGGCCGCCACGCCGCTGAACAGATACTGGGTCTGAATGCAGGAGTTGCTGGACCCCGTGACCACCTCGTTGGCGTCGCCCGGGTGCCAGGTCAGGGCCGCGTCCAGGCTCCGCCACAGGTTCTCCCGGGCCATGAAGGCCTTGGCCGCGCCTCCCTCCTCGCCGGGGCAGCCGTAGAGGACCACGGTGCCCGGGCGCTTCGTCTCCTCAAGATAGGCCTTCACCCCCAGGGCGGCGGCCAGGGCTCCCGCCCCCAGGAGGTTGTGCCCGCAGCCGTGGCCACAGCCTCCGGGGACCAGCTCCTCCCGCTCCAGGCTCCCCCCCTTCTGGGAGAGGCCGGAGAGGGCGTCGTACTCCGCCAGGATGCCGATGATGGGCCTCCCGCTGCCGTAGGAGGCGGCGAAGGCCGTGGGGATGCCGCAGACCCCGGGCTCCACGGAGAAGCCCTCCTCCTCCAGCACCCGGCAGTAGAGGGCGGCGGAGCGCTCCTCCTGGAGGGAGAGCTCGGCGTATTCCCAGATGGCGTCCGCCACCCGGTACACGGTTTCCTGCTTGGACTCCAGGGCCTCCAGGGCCGCCTGCTTTTCCTGATTCATGCTTGAAAAACCTCCTCTTCGTCGGGGCCCGTCAACGGCGGAGCGCCCGCTTTAAATACTGTCCCGTATAACTCTCCGGGCACCGGGCCACCGCCTCCGGCGTGCCGGTGCACACGACGGTGCCGCCGCCGTCGCCCCCCTCGGGGCCCAGGTCGATGATCCAGTCCGCGGATTTGATGACGTCCAGATTGTGCTCGATGACCACCACCGTGTTCCCCGCGTCCACCAGCCGCTGGAGGACCTCCAGGAGCTTGCGCACATCGTCGGTGTGGAGGCCCGTGGTGGGCTCGTCCAGGATATAGATGGTCTTCCCCGTGGCTTGTTTCGAGAGCTCCGTGGCCAGCTTCACCCGCTGGGCCTCGCCGCCGGAGAGCTCCGTGGAGGGCTGGCCCAGCTTCACGTAGCCCAGGCCCACGTCCTGGAGGGTCTGGAGCCGGTTCCGCAGCTTGGGCAGGGCGGCGAAGAACTCCAGGGCCTCGTCCACGGTCATGTCCAGGACCTCGGAGATGTTCTTCCCCTTATAGTGGACCTCCAGGGTCTCCCGGTTGTACCTCCGGCCCTTGCACACCTCGCAGGGGACGAAGATGTCCGGCAGGAAGTGCATCTCGATTTTCAGCACGCCGTCCCCGGAGCAGGCCTCGCACCGGCCCCCCCGGACGTTGAAGCTGAACCGGCCCGGGCCGTAGCCCCGGCTCTTGGCCTCCTGGGTGGAGGCGTAGAGCTCCCGGATGTCGTTGAACAGGTTCGTGTAGGTGGCGGGGTTGGACCGAGGCGTCCGCCCGATGGGGCTCTGGTCGATGCTGACCACCTTGTCCAGGTGCTCCAGCCCATCGATGCCGGCACATTTGCCCGGGTGGACCTTCATGCGCATGAGCTCCGCCCCCAGGCGCTTGAAGAGGACCTCGTTCACAAGAGACGACTTGCCGCTCCCCGACACGCCGGTGACCACGGTGAAGGTCCCCAGGGGGAAGTCCACGTCCACCTTCCGGAGGTTGTTCTCCTCCGCTCCCCGGACGTGGAGGAACTTCCCGTTCCCCGGGCGGCGGACGTCGGGAACGGGCACCTTCTTCTTCCCGGAGAGGTACTGGCCCGTCAGGGAATCCGGGTTGGCCATGACCTCCTCCGGCGTGCCCGCAGCCACCACCTGGCCGCCGTGGATGCCCGCCCCGGGGCCGATGTCGATGAGGTAGTCCGCCTCCCGCATGGTGTCCTCGTCGTGCTCCACCACCAGCAGGGTGTTCCCCAGGCTCTGGAGGTTCCGCAGGGTGGCCAGGAGCTTGTCGTTGTCCCGCTGGTGGAGGCCGATGGAGGGCTCGTCCAGAATATAGAGGACCCCCATGAGGCTGGACCCGATCTGGGTGGCCAGGCGGATCCGCTGGCTCTCGCCCCCCGAGAGGGTCCCCGCCGCCCGGCTCAGGGTCAGGTAGCCCAGGCCCACGGACCGGAGGAAGCCCAGGCGGGCCTTGATCTCCTTCAAGATCCGCCCGGCGATGAGCTGCTGCTGGTCCGTCAGCTCCAGCTTCTCCACCCACTCCAGCTCGTCCACCACGGAGAGCCGGGTCAGGGCGTCGATGTCCTTCTCCCCCACGGTGACGGCCAGGGACTCCTTTTTCAGCCTCCGGCCCTTGCACGCGGGGCAGGGGCACTCGGCCATTAGCTCCTCCAGCTCCCGCTTGCTGGCGTCGCTCTGGGTCTCCTGATAGCGGCGCTCCACGTTGTTGCAGATGCCCTCGAAGGGCTGGTAGAGGACTCCCTTGCCTCGGGGCTGGTCATAGTGGAGCTCCAGCTTCTCCCCCTTGGTGCCGTAGAGGATGATGTCCCGGGCCTCATCGCTCAGGTCCTCCCAGGGCTGGTCCAGGGAGAAATGGTATTTTTTCGACAGGGCGTCGAAGTACATGCGGGAGATACCGTCGGAGCGGATGTTCCCCCAGCCGCTGGCCTGGATGGCCCCCTCCAGGATGGACTTCTTGGGGTCCGGCACCACCAGGGACACGTCCACCTTCAGCTGGCTCCCCAGCCCCGTGCAGGTGGGGCAGGCCCCGAAGGGGTTGTTGAAGGAGAACATCCGGGGGGTGAGCTCCTCGATGGAGACGCCGCAGTCCTCACAGGCGTAATTCTGGGAGAACATCAGGTCCCGCTCCTCCCGGAGGAGGTTGATGACCACCAGGCCGCCGGAGAGGGCGGAGGCCGCCTCCACGCTGTCCGTCAGACGCTGCTGGAGGCCCTCCCGGATGATGAGCCGGTCGATGACCACCTCGATGTTGTGCTTTTTATTTTTTTCCAGCTTGATCTCCTCGTCCAGCTCGTAGAGGTTCCCGTCGGCCCGGACCCGGACGTAGCCGGAGCGCTTGGCGTCCTCGAAGACCTTGGCGTGCTCGCCCTTCTTGCCCCGGATGACGGGGGCCATGACCTGGATCCGGGTCCCCTCCGGGAGGGCCAGGACCTGGTCGATGATCTGGTCGATGGTCTGCTGGCGGATGACCTTGCCGCACTTGGGGCAGTGGGGGGTGCCCACCCGGGCCCAGAGGAGGCGGAGGTAGTCGTAAATCTCCGTGACGGTGCCCACGGTGGACCGGGGATTTTTCGAGGTGGTCTTCTGATCGATGGAGATGGCGGGGCTCAGGCCCTCGATGTAGTCCACGTCCGGCTTTTCCATCTGGCCCAGGAACATCCGGGCGTAGGAGCTGAGGGACTCCACATAGCGGCGCTGCCCCTCGGCGTAGATGGTGTCAAAGGCCAGGGAGGACTTGCCCGAGCCGGAGAGGCCGGTCATGACCACCAGCTTGTCCCGGGGGATGGTGACGTCGATGTTCTTCAAATTGTTGGCGCGGGCGCCTTTTACGATGATTTTATCCTGCATATGGGGGCTCCTTGGTTTTCTCCCCCTTGGGGGAGGGTTTTACTCGCCCTTGCGGGCGGGGGGATTTCAGCTATCTTGATAGCTGGTGCAATGCACCCCCCATTTTCTCATTTTCTTCCAGAAGAAAACGAGAAAA